>NZ_JAEILC010000032.1:0-15749 GCF_016307435.1 Pseudomonas sp. S4_EA_1b
TAAAGGAAAGATGTCAACCCATGGACATCGGTTTGAATGAATATTTGTGAGGGTTTAGATTAGGTATCCGATGTCCATAGACCACACGCATTTTTCACAGAAATTGATCATGTGGTGTCCATGGCACATACGCGAATTTTGTGGCGACAGAAACTAGCGTGACCAAGATGAGCCCGATCCAACAGCCCAAAGCTCATCCAATCTGGTTGGACAACTGGGGCTCTTAAGCCCTCTCCTCATACTCCATTCAGGTGATACAGGGACGCTGGCAGTCCGTAATCGACCCAAGGCAGACATTCGTCTTGTGTCTCTCAATCGCTGGACCAAGGGACAATGTCGTCACGCAGAAACAAACAAGGCCGCACATGCGGCCTTGTTTTATTCAGGGTGTTACTCGTGTGAGTGTCCGTGCTCAGCGCTCTCGGAGGCTGCTCCTTTCTCACCGCCGCCGCATGCCGTCATCAGGCCAAGGAAACAGATCAGGAGCACCGAACGGATCAGCGTTGTTGGGGTTTTCATTGGGAGACTCTTCAAAAAACGGGTGAAATAAATGCTTTCGTTTAGGCTGAATACTGGCATTTTCGACAATAGAACAGCCATCGCTGATTCGTATTACTGTTTGACGCTCAAGTAATCGCCGGTTGTTTTCAGTGCGATGGTCACGTCGTTATTGCTGCGGTTACGCCAAAACCAACCGTGGGTGCCGTCAAAAATGGCGGTGAATTCACCTTTATCACTTTTGACTTGCTTGCCCTTGTTGTAGCTGTGGAAGTAACCCTTTTCACCGTTGTAGGGCTCGCCATGGGTGTCGTAGTTCACAGGCCCACCAACCGCTGTCCATTCATAGCTGACAGTCTTGTTCTTCAGCACTTCCAGTTTGATTTCTGTCCCTTCACCTGGCTTGAGCGTGACGCTCATTTGATTCGTCTTCAGAGCTGGGGTAGGTGTCGCCACTGGCTGAGCAACAGGTTTCGCAATAGGTTGGACTTGCGCAACCTGCGGAGCTGGAGCTGGAGCTGGAGCTGCTGGTTGAGGTGGCACGGCATCCGCCAAAGCTTCTTGGGCAAGGATGATCTTCAGTTCGCCCATCTGGGTCAGTCCCAGTGCTCGACCCACACCCGTTGGATCAACGGCGTATTCCGATGGCATGACAACGGTCACCAGCAGGCCGACAGCAGTCAGCAGTGCAATGACAGTCGAACGCACCAGTTTGCGAGTGCTAGGCAATTCATTAACAGTTGGAAGCGGAGTATTGAACATGGTCAGAATTCCTTACGCAGAGACAAACAGGCCGGTGATCTGGTAACCCATCAGCAGGAAACCGGCACTCATCATGGCGACGTTGGCGGTATAGGCGTGGCGCCAGAAACTGCCGGTGCGCCGCCAATACCCCATCAAAATGAGAATCGCGCTAAGGGCCAGCAATTGGCCGATCTCAACGCCAACGTTGAAGGCGATCAGGTTCGGAATCAGGCCATCAGGCGAGATCTCGTACTCCTGAATTTTCGTCGCCAGACCAAAACCGTGGAGCAGACCGAAGATCAGCGTGGCCACTTTGGTATTGGGTTGGAAACCGAACCAGCGCTGGAATGCACCCAGGTTATCGAGCGCCTTGTACACCACCGAGAAACCAATGATGGCGTCGATGATGTAGGAGCTGATGCTGATCTCGGTCAGCACGCCAAGCAGCAGGGTGACCGAGTGGCCTACAGCGAACAGCGTGACGTAGAGCCCCACGTCTTTCAGGCGATAGAGGAAGAAGATCACCCCGAACAGAAACAGCAGATGGTCGTAGCCCGTCATCATGTGCTTGGCGCCCATGTAGATGAAGGGCAGCAACATGACGCCGGAGCTTTCCTGGATGAATCCCTTGTCGCCTTCAGCAACGGCATGAGCCATCGCCTCGGGCATTGTGAGGAAAAGTGACGCGACAAATAAAAACAGCAGCAGTAGCAGGCGACGCGAAGGCGCAGTAAATGCGTCGACGCCGCACATCGAGTGCGAATGCATAGATAAATCCTACGTTGCAGTGATCGTGGGCCGCTGAGCGGCCATGGTCAGGATGCGAACGAAGGACGGGGTGGACGCTCGATCAAAAAAATCGGCGGACGAGGAACGGAATATCGGAGCGCATCAACCCGTATTGACAGCTTCGGCTGTGCAGCCAAACTCAACGCGGACGTGAGCTGTGGCGTTTCGTGCTGATGGTCAGGGGTCAACGGCGAGTGGTAGTGATCCGAGTAGCTCGCGCTCGACATCTCTGCCTGCAGCTCATGGGAGTGATGGGCGTCTTGCGCAATCTCCCAGGCTGGCTGTTTCGATGTCACCGACAACGTATAGGTATGCCCGGCCCAAGCCACAAACATGGCGAGAGCAAGTGCGATTACCACCGTCATTGTCAGTGTTCTGCTGAACATAGTGTTCGGGTTTCAACTCGTTTTGTAGGGCTTTGATGCGTTTGACCACATCCCCCTAGGGGGGATAGGATGCCAGCGTAATTCATTGAGGCCTGAGGCTCAAGTCATGAGTGAGCGCGAACACGAACACAACCATCCCCATACCCACCAAAGTCACGAGGCGATCATCAAGCGCCTCAAGCGGGCGGACGGCCATTTACGCGGCATCATCACAATGATTGAAGAAGGTCGTCAGTGCGTCGACATTGCTCAGCAGTTGCATGCTGTCGAAAAAGCAGTGTGCCAAGCCAAGCGCACGCTCATTCAGGATCACATTGATCACTGTCTGGAGGACACCGTCTCGGCCTTGGGCAATGGCGAGCGCGCACCGCTGGAAGCGTTCAAACAAATCACCAAATACCTCTAGGTCTGATATGCCCAACTTCGCTGAACTGCTGCAACAAGGCGGGGCTCACGCCTGGCTGTATTTCCCGAGTGCTATTCTGCTCGGAGCCTTGCATGGGCTTGAACCGGGCCATTCAAAAACCATGATGGCGGCCTTCATCGTGGCCATTCGCGGCTCGGTAAAACAAGCCGTATTGTTGGGCTTGGCCGCGACGCTGTCGCACACCGCTGTTGTGTGGTTGGTCGCTATCGGCGGCATGTACCTGGGCAAAGGTCTGGACGCTCAAACCACCGAGCCTTACTTCCAACTCGCGTCCTCTGCTCTGATCATCGTGATTGCACTATGGATGCTATGGCGTACCTGGCGCGGCGAGCAGATGTTTAAGTTCGAGCAAGGGGATGATCACCACCACGGCGAGCATGACCATGGTCATCACGATGAGACTCATCGTATCGATACAGGCCATGGTCGCATCGAACTGTCGATCTTCGAAGATGGCATGCCACCGCATTGGCGCCTGAAGGCACTGACCGGGCATGCGTGGCCTGCTTCAGACGTTCGTCTGACCACTACCCGCCCAGACGGCAGCACTCAAACGTTCTCTTTCGTCGAACGCGAAGGCTTCTTGGAGTCGATGGTCGATATCCCGGAACCGCATGAATTCAGTGCGCGCTTGAGTCTTGGGCATGCCGGCCACTCCCATGATTACGACCTGGAATACCAGGAGCATGATCATGGGCATGCGCATTCAGAGCTGGAAGGTCTGGAGTTGTCAATTGATGGTTATCAGGATGCGCATGAACGTGCACATGCCAACGATATCCGTAAGCGCTTCACCAATCGTGAGGTGACCACGGGCCAGATCGTCATGTTCGGTTTGACGGGCGGTTTGATTCCTTGTCCGGCTGCCATCACCGTTCTGTTGCTGTGTCTTCAGGTTAAAGAAGTCGCGCTGGGAGGCATGCTTGTCCTGTGCTTCAGCATCGGTTTGGCGCTCACCTTGGTGGCCGTAGGTGCTGCGGCAGCTATTGGCGCTAAGCAGGCTTCTAACCGCTGGCCATGGCTGGGCACCGTGGCTCGTCGTGCGCCGTACCTGTCCAGTGTGTTGATCATCGGTGTCGGCCTGTACGTGGGCTTCCATGGCTGGATCGGCCTGAACGCATAAGGCGACGTTTGAGTGTT
This sequence comes from Pseudomonas sp. S4_EA_1b, assembly GCF_016307435.1. Classification (NCBI taxonomy): domain Bacteria; kingdom Pseudomonadati; phylum Pseudomonadota; class Gammaproteobacteria; order Pseudomonadales; family Pseudomonadaceae; genus Pseudomonas; species Pseudomonas sp. S4_EA_1b. The sequence continues at coordinate 3,985 of NZ_JAEILC010000032.1, forward strand.
TGAACTCACCAGCTACGCTGGCCTGTTCCTGGCGGCATTCGGTGCCGCGACGTTACTGCCCATGCAGTCTGAAGCCGTATTGGTCGGGATGTTGCTCTCCGGCCGGTATATCGTCTCTACGCTCTTGGCGGTCGCCACCTTTGGCAACGTTCTTGGCTCTGCACTGAACTGGGTGCTGGGCCGTTCCGTTGAACGATTGCGCCACAAGCGATGGTTTCCCGTGAGTGAGAGCAAGCTCGAAAAAGCCCAGCAGTCCTATCTGCGCTACGGGCGCTGGTCATTACTGCTCAGTTGGGTGCCCATCATTGGCGATCCGCTGACGGTCGTCGCCGGAGTCATGCGCGAGCCATTCTGGAGTTTCCTGCTGATTGTCATCCTGGCCAAGGGCGTGCGTTATCTCGTGCTGACCGCAGTCACACTGGGGTGGACATGACGACGGCTCATACAACCCCGCAGTCCTCACTCAAGAGCCGAAGCAGTAGCCTGGATCTGATCAAGTGGCTGGCGATGCTGACCATGGTTATCGATCACTTGCGCTTGGTGTGGCCGGAGATGAGCAATCTGTTCATTCTGGGGCGGCTCTCTTTTCCGCTGTTCTGTGTCGCCATTGCCGCCAACGTGGCGCGCTCCAAATCGGGCGAATGGCTGACTGCCGCGAACGGTCGATACCTCGCGTTGATGCTGTTGTTCGCCGCCATTTCAGAAGTGCCTTATCGCTACATCAGCACCTCGGGATCATTCAACGTGTTGGTTACCCTGGCATTGGGGCTGGTGATTGCCTGGGGATGGCAGCATCGTACTTTGTTGAGCGCAGCAATGGCGTTGATGGCCACCGCAGTTGCCTATGCGCTGGATGATCCATTGATGTATGGATTTTACGGGGCACTTGTTCCAGCGGCTGTCCTAGTAGCAATCAAGAGCCCCGGTGTTCTTTGGTTGCTGCCAGCGGCTCTATGCCTGTTGAGCAATACCCGCAGTAGCATCGTAACCAGGGCGTTGGACTTGGAAGTCTATTCATTGTTGGCCTTGAGCACTGCGTTCGCCGCTCCCCTGATCGGACTCTGGCTACTGCGTCAGACTTTCACCTTCAAGGTCTGGCCAGTGCGGCAATGGGGCTACTGGTTTTATCCAGGGCACCTTGCCGCTCTGCAAGCGCTACGGTTTCTGATCTGAAGGCTGACCAACCAGCCTTAGCTAGTCTTAGGAAATTACGATCATTTGTTGGGCCATCGGCGATGCTGATCATCGATCACGTATGGATGTTCGTGATCCGCGCCCTTCTGGCCGTCGATGTGCATGTGATCGCCCGGCAGATTCTCATGGGTGTGCTTGATCGACTCTTGGTCATGGGCCGGACGCCAGATCACGATGCTGACTGTCAATGCGCAACCTGCCACGACGGCGAGCCCAACAAACGACGCTGTGAGGCTGATGTTGGCACCCAGCCACCCAGCCAATGGGTAGGTAATCAACCAGCAGGCATGGGACAGGGCAAATTGGGCGGCAAATAGTGCCGGGCGATCTTCGGCATGTGCCGAGCGACGCAACAGGCGACCGCTCGGGGTCTGAGCCAGCGAATAGCCCACGCCGAGCAACATCCACAGCGGTAAAAGGAAGTTGTAGGTGGTCAGGTTGATGCCAACGGCCAAGCCTGCGACCAGTATTCCTCCGCCAAACAACATGGCCGTTCGGTCTTTGATGTTTTTCAGCAGGCGAGGCAAGACCAGGGCGGCGACCATGGAGCCGCCACCAAACGCAGCCAGCGCCAATGCCGTGGAACTCTGAGGTAGAGCGAAGCGCGACTGAACCAGAACCACCGTATTGACGATGACCATGGCGCTGGCGGCAGCTACCGTCAGATTGAGAGCCAGCAGTCCCCGCAAGCGAGGCGTGGCCAGGAATATGCGCATGCCACGGGTGGTTCGTTCGTAGATGCTGCGTCGCGGTGTCTGCTTCGCCTTGGGCAGCAGTACCGTGGAGACCAGCGCCGCTGAGGCGAGAAAACCGATGACCGTGCCGGCGAACAGGTTGTGGAAGCTGATCACCGTCAGCAGTGCGGCGGCGAGCATCGGGCTGGCGACACTTTCAAGATCGTAGGCCAGGCGCGATAACGACAAGGCACGGGTGTAGTCGTCTTCATCCGGCAGGATGTCTGGAATGGTCGCCTGGAAGGTTGGGGTAAATGCGGCCGAAGCCGACTGAAGGACGAAAATCAGCACGTAGATTTGCCAAACTTCGGTCACAAACGGCAGAGCAAGCGCGACCAGGGCCCGCACCAGATCCAGCGAGACCAGCATGGCTCGGCGAGGCAGACGCTCTGCAAAAGCCGCTGCAATGGGCGCAACGCCAATGTAGGCCGTCATTTTGATTGCCAACGCCGTCCCGAGAACGGCACCCGCTTGGGCGCCTGCAAGGTCGAACGCCAGTAAACCCAGTGCGACCGTGGCGAGTCCCGTCCCGACGAGTGCAATCACTTGAGCCAGGAAGAGATGACGGTAGGTTCGGTTGGCTAGGATTTTCAGCATGAGAAATCTCACATGGAGAGGCCCGCACCCATCAGGTTGTCGAGCATTTCTCGAAAAAAGAGAGTAACGAGTTTCTCATTTATCGATTTTTTGTATCCCCCCTAGGGGGATATAGAGCCCATCCTAAACCAGAGGCAGGGACAGCTCAAGAAATAGGCGATGAGCCTTTCATCGAAAGCCTGGGAAACGGTCGGGAAGTTGCTTGCTCAGTGGAGGCAATTAGCCATACGCTGCGGAGCGTGAGACATCTCACGGATATAAAAACATGAGCAAGGAGCAAGCCCTGATGAAACTGTCCGCCATCTTGATCGCCGCTTTACTTTCGATTACGTCCGTTGCTGCCTTCGCGCACAGCGGCGGTACTGACTCAAAAGGTTGCCATCGCAACCATAAAACGAACGACTACCACTGCCACTAAATGAACAAAGCCCAGCACTAGGCTGGGCTTTGGTGTGAACTGGTCTCTTTACATCTGAGGAGGCCAGTTATGCGATTCGCCTTGGCATTCCTTGCACCAGGCATAGAGCGCGTCGTACATGACCAGACCGTGTGACAGCATTTCGTGGTCGTCCGAAAAACGCTTCGACAGTCCAAGTGATATTGCGTACAGCCCAGCCGACTGCGGTGTTAGCTCCAGGCGAGACGTATCTGCTCCCCGAACAATTTTGGCTAATTGCTGTAAAGCGGGCTCGTTGAGCTGGTACTTTTTCAGAAACGCATCGAAGCTGCACAGCTCGCCCTCATGTGTCAGTTCTACGCCGGGAATGTCGTAAGGTGCAGCGTCTTTCTCCGCCGCTAAACGCAGCACGTCACCACTGCGCACGTATAAAAACTCGGGCTGCGGATCGATGAAGCGAACGATCAGCCAGGGACAGGCGATGCGGTCGATCTTGGGTCGTTCACGGGTAATCCACCTCATGAAACACCTCCTGCCTAGCTCGGTAGGCTGGGTGATCTGGCGAGCCCAGTGCTCGCCAAGACTGTTAATCCACTCGTGCGATCTAGCGCAGCAGATGCGCTGCCAAACCGACGAGCGCGCAGGCCATCAGCACCTGGATGACGCCTCGCTTGAAGCGGAACAAGGCAATCGCCGCTGCAATGGCGATCAGTGCAGAGGGCCAGTCGAGGCTTCCGCTGAAGCCTCTCGGCCAAAGCACGTGATAGCCGAAGAAACACGCCAGATTGAGGATCACCCCAACTACGGCGGCGGTGATGGCGGTAAGCGGTGCCGTGAACTTGAGTTCGTTATGAGTCGACTCCACCAGCGGGCCACCCGCGAGGATGAACAAAAATGAAGGCAAGAAGGTGAACCAGGTTACCAGTGCGGCGGCGACGGCTCCGGCCAAAAACACCTGATCAGCCCCGAACACTTGCGATACATAGGCCCCGACGAAGCCGACGAAGGCCACCACCATGATCAGTGGCCCTGGCGTGGTTTCCCCTAGCGCAAGCCCGTCGATCATCTGTGTCGGGGTCAGCCAGCCATAGTGACCGACTGCGCCTTGATACACATACGGCAGCACCGCGTAGGCCCCGCCAAACGTCAAAAGCGCCGCCTTGGTAAAGAACCAGCCCATCTGGGTCAAGGTGCCTTCCCAGCCAAATAATGCGGTCAAAATCCCCATCGGCAATGCCCATAGCACGGCTCCTATCAGTGCAAGCCATGCCAACTTCAACCAACTGAACCGGGCATGCTCCGGGGACGGAGTGTCATCATCGATTAAGGCCGGGCCAAAGGATTTCTTGGCGGCGCTATGGCCCCCGGCTCTGAATTTCTCGGGTGCCAAGCGTCCACCGACATAACCGATCAATGCAGCACCCAGAACGATCAACGGGAACGGAACATTGAATGCGAAGATTGCGGTGAATGAAGCCGCCGCTATCGCCCATAGCCAATTGTTCTTCAATGCCCGAGAGCCGATTCTATGTGCCGCCTGCACGACGATGGCGGTCACGGCAGGCTTGATGCCATAGAAGAGCCCTGCCACCACAGGCACTTCGCCGAAGGCGATGTACATCCATGACAGCGCGATCAGGATAAATAGAGAGGGCAGCACAAACAGCGCACCCGCGATAACGCCTCCCCAAGTTCGATGCATCAGCCAGCCAATATAGGTGGCCAACTGCTGCGCCTCTGGCCCAGGCAACAACATGCAGTAATTGAGGGCATGCAGAAACCTGCGTTCGGATATCCAACGCCGCCGCTCCACCAATTCCTGGTGCATGATCGAGATCTGACCCGCAGGCCCTCCGAAGCTGATGAAGCCGAGCTTCAACCAGAACCAGAACGCCTCACGCAAACTGATTGCTTCCGGCCTCGACAGCTCTTCTTCAACCATTGGCGCCAATTCCTTACTCATTGGGTTTCTCCTCTTTCACGAACCCGGCGAGCAGGCCGTCGAAGATGGCACTTGCTGCTGCCAGCAAATGGTCGTCGTCGGTTATGGTTTCGCGCAGCCCTGCCAGCACCCGCTCAATGCCAGCAGCCTCCACCGGCTGAATACCGCCGACATCGAGGTAATGCACAAGGGCAGCAATGCGCCCTAGACCTGGTTTCTGGATTTGAAAACTGGCTTGCAGGGTTTCGAAGGTCACGCGGTTACCAGCATGGCTGAAGGTCGCGTCATCAAAATCAAAACCCAACGCATCTACCGGACAGTCCTGTGGAGTGTTCAGCCAAAGGATCTGAGCTTGCGGGTCAATGAAGCGGCGAATCAGCCAGGCACACGCTAGCCGGTCGACCCAGGGACGTTTGCGCGTTGCCCAGATACGCCCCTGATATTCGTCAAGATTGAGTGCCGGTATTGGTTGGTTACTGCTGTGCGGCTCATCCGGAGACAGGGCTCTGCTGACTGCTGTCTCCAACTCCTGCAAAGCCGAATCAATCTGCTGCTTCGGCTTACCTGGAAAGTAATCGATGCTGGCTATCTGATCGTAGGCTTTGCGTAGCTTACGAATTTGTTTGGTCGTCGCCAGCGCATTTTCAGCATTCAACTGTCCACGGCATTCTTCGATCTCTACACCAAGCTTGCCGTAGTCATCGCTACGGTCGAACAACTCGATAAAGCGTTCACCGTCAGGGTCGACGACAGGCAGGACATAGGCGGTGCCGTTGATCGCCAGAATGTCACGTTCGACAGACGCAAGCACTTCACGACAGACACCGCTATTCGGCAATAGGTAGGCGCCATCGCGTATGACTGCCGCGCCGCTGGCTTTCAAAGCGCGCCAAGCTCGCATGCGTTCGGTGGCATTGGCGGTCGGCAGACCGAGAATCAAAATCAACCAGTTTTTCATGTAGTACATTCTACTTATTATGTAGTTTTCGTTACCTTAATACTTATTTTGGCCGTAGGAAAGATCTCCTTCAGAATTAGAAGTGCGCAGATAGCAGGTGTGGTGCGATGTGGGAGCTATCAGAGGTGTTTTCGTTTTAGTGGTGATCGTATCTGATGGTTTAAGGGGGGAGTATCTGATTTGGCCGATAGCTGCCTGTTTCCATCAGCGGATCGCAGCCACTAGGCAGGAAGCATCTAGCCCGGAGCTGCCGGCTGAGATGCCTCAATCAAGCAGAGCGCTCTTCTCTTTCCGGCTCGCAGCATCAAGGTTGAGCAGCAGAGTGGTCGGAATAGGCAGTCCCCTACACCTGGCGACTAGCTGCACGCGCGCTGTTATCTCAAAGCTTTCTGGGCCCGCGTGGATCCAACGACAGTATGTTGGACGCAGGTAACTGTCGCTCAAGCTCAGCAATACGGTCATACAGCTCTATGATTTTCGCATCCGCCTCGCTCAGTAAACTTGCTAGCTGGTCGCGCTGTCGAGCAACCTGCTCAATCCGATCCCGCAAGGCGCGGCTTTTCTGACGGGCAAGATGATTTACCTGGTTCAACGAAGGAGGTCGCTCCTCCGCATGTTGTTCCACGTAGGTTTTTATCTCTGCGATGAGACTCGGGAAACGAGATTTCTTAAGCGCTGACGGATCGCTCCCGGCCTCTTTGGCCACGTTGTTCTGAGTGACCGGTGTCCCCTTTGGTAGAAGCTGTGGCTTATTGAGTTTCAGACGCTCAAAAGCATCACGATATTGATCAGCCGCGCTTCGGCGAGCAGGGAGTTCAACGTCCATTTGCGCTTCCTACGACACGGCGAAAGCTCTCTACGCTTCGCTTTTGAGCCATCAACGATTCCATTAGCGGACTCCCTCCCTGAGCAGTAGCAAGCCGCTCTTTGAGTACATGTTCAAAATCATCTACCGCACCCAATCGTTCTGAGTCATACAGCACATCAGGGCAAGGTTTTGCATCCACTGAATCACCACCCCCGCAACGGGCAATGTTGTCAATTCCGCCGTACGGACAAGGCTCGCGACTCGAACAAACGCCAAGAATTATCGGGCGACAGGCGACCGCGCCTTTCTTTGCCAAACCAATCATCTTCTTCGCATCCTCTGGCGAAATCAGCCGAACGATCTCAGCCTTTCGTTTGTCTCCATGGGGACTGACAAAACGCTCACTCGTTAGCTGCTGTAATTCTCTTCCAAGCGTCTCGTACATTGTGCGAACGTACAGAGTGTGAGCCTTCTCCTCTAGACGCACCCGCGAGTGATTTTGTCCGTAGTAAAGGCTCATCGCTCGTGTGACGTGCTTGAGCTGGTACTGAAGCGAAGCATCACTTACGAGCCCGGAAGCTTGCATGTTCACTGCCCCAGTTCTACGCAACTGATGCCAAGCCAACGGCCATACATCGCCCACTTGATACTCCTCCGGCAATGAAGGGGTAGCTAGCCGGGCCAATTTCAAATCCTCAGGCGTGATACGCAAACGTTCTAAGTCAAAGAGCTTCCCATACTTCCCCAAAAGGTCGGAATATGACTGGATGCTCGGCCTCAGTGAGTGATTACCTTTATTGCGCAACGAACTCCAGGGCTCGTAAGAAAAATCGGTCAAGTAACGCCCGGCGAGAACTCTCGCGGCTTCGTGAGGTGCGTGGAGTGAGCGAAATAGAGAAATAACCTCCATCGCCTTCACGGCGACCGCCACAGATGGGGATGTGACCCAAACGGCGTCCCTATCAGAGAGCGTTTTTGTCGTCTGCCCACGTAACAAAAAAATGTCGCCGAAACTCTTGTCGTGCTCGATGTCAAGGCACCCGGCTCGAAGATTCCATGCTTCCTCAACCCGCATGAGACTGAAGTTAAGGATGTAAGCCAATCCCGCGCCGTTGACCAGTTTCAGATAGCTAGTCAGCGCTCTTACTTGCAAGTCACCACTGCGCCCTACCCAACGTTCAAGTAGCTCAAAGACGCCGAAGCGTTTCGCCGTTTCCGCAAACGCGCCAAGAAAACGAAGCCCCGTTTTAGCGCCTGATAATTGCATCTTATGGCCGCAAAAAGGCGGGGCGTTTACGCACGCTGTTCTCTCCGAAACCCTCTGGTTATGTTCGTAAGCCGCGAAGCAGAACCGGTAACAAGCTTCAACCTGTTCTCGATGGGATAGGAAATCATCAAGGCACTCTCGCAGCCTAGTAACTTGATAGCGCCAAATACGTGGAGGAATGTAAGGTGTTTGAGCTGTATGGTGAGTTGGAAAAAGCGCAGCCAGACGGGTTAGGGAGCCTGAATCCAGCAACGTAAATCCTACGGCACTACGGGACGCGTAAAGCTCATGCATTAACGACAGAAACTCGGTTTTTCTTGAGGTATGAAGAAAGGCAGGGATCCGTTCGCATACGCGTGGAAAGTGGCTTAATTCGCTGGCAAGTATTCCTGCCTCTTCGCAAAGAACAAACAGCCGCCGCATCTGATCGAAACGCGTTTTAAGGGATCTGTAGCCACGAGCGCCATACGGCCCGTATAGCCACCAGCCAGTGATGATTCGAAGTAAATTTGCGTTCTTTGAGCTAATTGGCGCCGCTGATTTTTTAACTGGCCCATCACCAAAATTCAGCGTCAGTGCCTTCTTGGCCCATGGATCAAGCCTCCAAATTGGATCGCCCCAACGGCTTATTACTTTGCCCTGTGCATCAATTACGACCGGCCAATCAGGTGACGGAGGCCAGCTCTCTGGACGGTAATTCGATGCCCCAGGAACGGCGAGAGGCGACTCGATAGAAAGCCCCAACGTTGTGAGCATATTCATAGGGAAGTCCCCGCTGTAACTTCCGCAAGCCGAATAAATCCATCCCAAGCTGGGTGATAGTCCTCCTCAGCTATGCGTGCGAATGCCTCTTCCACCCAAAGCCGACGTACCTCGCTACTCTCTTGAAAGAACCGTAACTTCGCGCTCAGACGCTCGACCGCAAGCATCGCTGGATGGTCAGTCTCGTCAGATCTATCCGTGCAAGCTGGGCGATATCTAACTAGCTCCAAGCTCTTGAGCACTCGCAAACTACTCAGAGACCAGACGTGATCCTCGCTTTCAATATCCCGATGATTGACACAGAAAAGGCAACCCGCAGCGTTGATACAATCGGGATCAGGAGCATTAGTCGGAGCATCCACGACCGATTCTGGTATCGGCTCCACACAAGTACCTGGAGCAGGTGAGCAAACGACGGGATCTGCTTGCCGGTGAAATCGAGTGATTTCAATCATCGCAATTTGCGGATTGGGCTCGGCGTACACACGAATCAAAGTTTCAGCGGTATGCTGTGCGATTTCCGCCACCAGTTCCGGCCGTTGCGACTCACGTAGCAGCCAATTAATACGCGCACCCCGGAGCTTACGGGGTCGAACGAATCGAACACTGGAATCGGTGCAGACGCGCGCGATAGCCGTGAACTGAGGAGCTTCTAAAACGAGACGTCCCCCAGGGCGGACGAGAGGGAAAAGAAGTCCCTCTAGATCGTCTGGAAACCACGTGTTACGCCACTCAATGTAGCGTTCGAACCACTGCTTGTAGCTTGAGAAAACGTCAAACAGCACTTCACCCTGACGGCGATTTTTGTAAGACCTCACTTGGTAACCATCAAAATGACTCGTGTAATGGTATTGGTCGATACGAAGCTGATGCGCCTGCGACAAATTCATGCCGGTTTGTGCGATGAACATGAGCAGCTCGGCTTCGATTCGCAGATTCACTGCCGGGTATCGAGTCTCGATTGAAACGTCAGCGTTCCGAAGTTCGCGGTTTCTAAGGATGGTCGCAATCTGGAATTTGGTTTGAGGTCGAATCCGTCGTGACGCTTCCCTCTCTGTATCGCGCAGGCCGCACCAGATAGGTAGCGTCGAACCCGACCGCAACTCCACGTGGATGGGAAGTGGCCCCGTCACAGCCTCATAGGTAAGGGACGTACAGACGTCGGCAATGAACTGCCCGAATGAAAAGCTCTCTTCTAAACTTTGCTTATCAGCGCCCCCATTACTGGCCTTTCCGTTGCCTCTAGGCTTGCGAATTCGGGTGCTGTACAGAAGCGTCGAGCTTCGGCCTAGAACTCGGTCGAGCATCGTCGCGGTTAAACTTGCCGCGTCGTATAATGATCCGGCAGTTAGATATCCTTCCACGCGATGACGCTGTAGAAGATGTTCAGCCCACCCCAGGTATTCCTCCGCGACCGTATCAATGCTCAACGGACGCTCGCACTGATCCACCCACTGAAAAAACTTCCTCAACGCACCAATCTTGTTATTTGCCGAAAAGCGGCTCCCCCCGCCGACAAGGTCGTCGGTCAAACAGTCATGGAGCCCCTTCACAAGCTCTACCCGCTCCAGCAAAGGATCACTCAAAGCACCTGATGTGATTTCACTGCGTACAGTCTTCACTTTTGCCTTAGCACCACCGCTGTATAAAAGTGGTGCCAGATCCCAGGGCGTCTCATTTTTCGCGTACTCAAGCATTGGAAACGTTAGGTCTGAAAACGTCAGATTATTCATTGCTTGCTCCCTGCATCGACGCAATCCCTATAAACGCAGTCATGAAGCTGTTCGCAATGGCCTGCTTAGCGGGCGCGGCTTGCACAAATTTGATGTATTTGAAGGTGGTAGCCTCCGAATTTCGACCGTGAAGCAATGCATTGCTGACAGTCGCAATCACTATCGCCACATCAGTGCAATTTGCTAAAGCGAGCCTAGCTAACTCAGTTCCAAAGGTGCATCGGGATTGGTGGAAGCGAAACTTCCTGAGCGCTTTGATGCCCGACGCGATGCCTAGTTTTCTAAGTGATGACATCTCAACGTTTATGGCCGAAGACTGATCACTGTTGCGACGTCCGAAAGGGTTTCCAAAACGTGTCAAGAACACTAAGTCTTGATGCTCGCCAGCAGCAGATGCCTCGCGAGTCAACCTGCGAAGACCCTTGGCATACTCCAAGACTTCTGAACACAAAGCTTCGGGAATCCATACCTGGCCAGTTACTGCAAATTTGGTATGCACGGGCGGGGACGCACCTGGCCCTACGGATATCAGAAGCAGACCTTCAGCAGACGGGTCATGTATGGCACGCTCCAACGCATCGATACGAAGGTCACAGATCGTTCCCAGTCGCATACCCGTAAAGAAACCTAGAGCCAACATCAGATAAAGCTCGGGTGAGGCGCTCTGTTTTGCGAAATCAAGAATGGCGTCTCGATCAACCGCTGACACAGGAAGTAGCCCACCTTCCAAAGTGACCCCAATGCGTTTTCGGTTTGGAATACCCAGATCGGTGGTGGTGCCAGCTAGCGTTCGCTCGAAGCCGACCTGGTCAAAGTATTTGATGAAATAGCGCTTGTCTTTCCACAACGGCAATAGCGGGTTTAGAAGGCCACGCCTCCTGACCCACCTGTAGAAACTGATGCAGTTACGCATGTACTCGGAAGCCGTGGCAGGACTGATATGACCGGCATCACGAGCCTTGATAAGCGCCCCACGGTACTGAACAAGACATCGATCAGCCTTTCGAGACGGAAACTCAAACCACTGAAGCCTGCGACTCTCCAAAAACTTCGCGTAGTTCAACAGCCCGTTCAGGTTGCTAGAAACGGTCTTAAGGAGTGCCTCACCATTGGTGACTCTCTCCATAGCCCAGAGATTGGCTTCTCTCCAGGGCAAGCCGTCTTCCCAGAATATTTGTGGTAGTCCTTCGATCACTACACGGGAGCTATTCAGCGAGTAGGTAATCAGGCGGTCTTGGACAGAAAGGTCATGCGGACTGAAGTGAATGTGTTCGACGGTAGGCAAGTGAAATCTCTATAAGAACAAGCATCAATGTCCATTGGGACGCCATCTAACTTTGGGCGTCCACAGTATGCAACTTATTCTTATCGAT
>NZ_JAEILC010000033.1:0-62778 GCF_016307435.1 Pseudomonas sp. S4_EA_1b
GGCAACCTGACCCAGGAACGGCGTGGCAAAGGCCAGCAACTCGTCACCGAATACCGCTATGACAGCCAGCACCGGCTGATCGAAATCACCCGGTCCAACGGCCAAACCGCCCGTTACCGCTATGACCCGTTTGGCCGGCGTATCAGCAAAACCGTCGACGGCATCACCACCGAATTTTTCTGGCAAGGCGACACACTTATCGCCGAACACCAAGCGGGCCGCCACCGCAGCTACCTCTACGAACCCGACAGCTTCCGGCCGCTGGCGCTTTTACAAGGCTTCGGTCCAAAAGAAACACAGCCCTACCACTACCAACTCGACCACCTCGGCACGCCGCAAGAACTCACAGCCCCGGATGGCGAAATCGTCTGGTCCGCGCACTACCGCGCCTACGGCGAAATCGCCCGGCTCGACGTAGGCAAAATCGACAACCCACTGCGCTTCCAGGGCCAATACTTCGACGAAGAAAGTGGCCTGCACTACAACCGCCATCGCTACTACAATCCGGATATTGGTCGCTACCTGACGCCAGACCCGGTGAAGTTGGCGGGTGGGATCAACTCCTACCAGTACGCTCTAAACCCTACAGGATGGGTAGATCCGTTAGGCTTAAACACCTGCCCCGGGGGAGACGGTTGTAAGCCAGAGGTAGCTGCTAATGAACCGGCCAAAACTGTAAAAGCTGATGAAGGAGATGCTGTATTACCCAAAACAGGAGGAGCTGAGCGATCAGCTAAATATTCAGCGAATTGGAAAACAGCTAGCCTGAGTGAAAACATTGTCAAATTTGCCGGCACCGATCCAACTGTAACCACAACAGACAAAGGCAAAAAAATATATAAGAACCCTCTAAATGGAATTGAAGTTGTAGAGGACATCAATGGAAACTACTTTAGAATCTACGACCCATCATTGCCGGGATCGAGACGATACTTAAGCCTTGAAGGCGTCGTGCCCAACAACAAGACATCTCCTTCAGGAAAGCAAATGGGCAGAACACAAAGTGAATACAATGAAGCAACCCATTTCAATAAGGAACTAAAACAATGAAGATGATTTGTGTCCCACTTACGCTAGAGGCCATGAGGTTATTGGACATAAATGATTGCCCGGACTCTCTGCTTGAAACCATTCACCTCACCGATGAAGATTATAAAAAACTACTGATCTCTGGCGCAGTGGAAACTATAAATAACACCCTGGGAAAAATAATTGACGACTACGAAGATGAGAGTATCAATACCAACGAGGACCTCATCAAGGCGCTAGCGATATTTAAAGACCACCTGACGCCTGAAAACTCATCAATAATGAAAAAATTGATCCACCTGAACACAATCGCAATCAAGAACCACACAGGGCTATTTTTCTTCTTTTAGCTTGATACATGTACTTGGTAAATGGTCATTTTCTACCATTTCTCCATAGCGCAACTAAAACATTGAGTTTGATGAGCTAATCACTCGCTAATCCAGCTTCTTTCGAAGTGAGATCAACTAACATTTTTCTTTATCCAACAAATATCTGAGCAGAACGTCACCTACGGGCTTGGTATAGAGACACACTCATTCGACTTTTATGTCGGGACGCATCATGGATGACTGCTCCTGAAAAATCGGAGAGTACAGCATCCGTCATTAGATTTCGGCCTAGAAGGTGGACTTTATGGCGTGCTCACGAAAACACCCACCACCAGCCTAGACCCTGAGCCAAATCCGCAGCACAATCGGCTCACCAAATGAGCCGAATAACCCCTTTATTCGGCTCACGCACCCCAGGCATTCCACCATGGCTCATCCGCACTGGATCTGGCAACACGCCGACTGGCCGCACTTCCACTGGCAACCCGGTCGCCTCGCGGCGTTGCTGCGCGATTGCGGACAAGCCCAGGGCAAATTGCTGGGCATGCTCGGCTCCGTCAGCCAGCCAGTCAGCGCACAGAATGAACTGGATGCGCTGCTGCAAAATATCCTGACGTCCTCGGCGATTGAGGGTGAACAGTTGAATGTCGGCTCGGTGCGCTCGTCCCTGGCAAGGCGGATGGGCCTGGAAGCGATGGAAGACGGTCAGGTAAGCCGCCGCAGCGAAGGCCTCGCCGAGTTGATGATGGATGCCACTCAACAATTCACCCAGCCGTTTACCCTCGCCCGCCTATTGAAATGGCATCACTTATTGTTCCCGGTCCCGGAAGCGGGCTATGCCGCTCGAGCGCTCAATATTGGATCCTTGAGGGGAGATGAGCCAATGCAAGTCGTGTCGGGCCGGCTTGATCGGCCGACCGTGCATTTCGAGGCCCCGCCACGTCTGGGACTGGAGCAGGCACTGGCGGATTTTCTGGAGTGGTTCGAAACCAGCCGCGATCAGCCGGAACTGGACCCATTGGTACGCGCCGGCGTCGCGCACTTCTGGTTTGTCACACTGCATCCTTTCGATGACGGCAATGGTCGCCTGACACGCGCTATCACCGATTTGGCACTGGCCCAGGGTGAACACCAGTCCATCCGTTTCTATGCCATGTCAGCCAGCATCCTCGAAGACCGCACCGGCTACTACAACGCACTGGAATCCAGCCAGAAGGCCTCACTGGATATCACTGACTGGCTGGAGTGGTTCCTTAAAACCCTGTTACGCAGCGTGCAGCAGGCAATGGCGCGGATTGACCGAGTGCTGGGAAAGAGTCGGTTCTGGCAGCAACACCGCGACCTCCCTTTGTCTGCTGAACAGATCAAGGTTCTCAATCGACTGCTCGACGGTGGTGAGAAGGGCTTCGAACACGGCATCAGCGCAGCGCAGTACCAAGCGGTGGCAAAGGTCTCCAAGGCGACAGCGACGCGACACCTGGCTGACCTGCTGGAAAAAAACTGCTTGGTTCGTCTGCCCGGAGGCGGCCGCAGCACGCGTTATCAGGTCAACACAGAAGGCAAGTGAGACCCCGCTCATTTGCCCAGAATCCCCATGTCTGCTAGTGTCGCGCCGGTTTACCGTCTACCGGAATAGCCGCCATGGCCCGCAAAAAAGTTGCACTCGATTTCGAACAATCCCTCGCTGACCTGCAAGCTCTGGTCGAGCGTCTGGAGAACGGCGAGTTGTCGCTGGAGGACTCGCTGACAGCGTTTGAGCAAGGCATCGGCCTGACCCGCGACTGTCAGAGCGCGTTGGCGCAGGCGGAGCAGAAGGTACAGGTGTTGTTGGAGCGTGACGGGGAGTTGGCCGAAGAACCTTTCGACGCGGAACAGCCGGAATGATCGACGCGTATCAGGCCAGTAGCCAAGCCCGGGTGAATGCGGCGCTGGAACCCTTGTTCGTAGCGCCAAGCCCGGAAATGAATCGCCTCTATGAAGCCATGCGTTACAGCGTGATGAATGGCGGCAAGCGCGTGCGCCCTTTGCTGGCGTACGCAGCCTGTGAAGCGCTGGGCGCGCCGGCCGAGCAGGCCAATGGCGCCGCGTGCGCGGTGGAGTTGATTCACGCGTATTCCCTGGTACATGACGATTTGCCGGCCATGGACGACGACGATCTGCGTCGCGGCCAGCCCACTACTCACAAAGCCTTCGATGAAGCCTATGCCATCCTGGCCGGTGATGGCCTGCAAAGCCTGGCGTTCAGCGCATTGCTGGACCCGCGCTTGAGCAGCGTCAACGCCGAGATCCGCCTGCGCATGGTCACCACACTGGCGCAGGCTGCGGGTCCTGCCGGTATGGTCGGCGGGCAGGCCATCGACATGGGCTCGGTCAGTCTCAAGTTGGATCAAAAAGCACTCGAACACATGCATCGCCACAAGACCGGCGCGCTGATAGAGGCCGCCGTGCAGTTGGGCGCGCTGGCCAGCGGCCATGCGCAGCCTGCGCAATTGGCGGCCTTGCAGACCTACTCCCAGGCCATCGGCCTGGCTTTCCAGGTGCAGGACGACATTCTCGACGTGGAAAGTGACACCGCCACCCTGGGCAAACGCCAGGGCGCCGATATCGCCCGGGACAAGCCGACCTATCCTGCGCTGCTCGGGCTCGATGCTGCCAAGGCCTACGCCCTGGAACTGCGCGACCAGGCCCTGGCGGCCCTGCGACCTTTCGACGCGGCGGCCGAGCCGTTGCGTAACCTGGCGCGGTATATCGTCGAACGCCGCCACTGATAACCACGGCCATTACGGCCGCATATCGGCCAAGTTCGGCGCTCCGCGTGGGCAGTTTGCGATGCTTGAGGTAAACTGCCGCCTCTTTCTATACCTATAACGATTCGCCTGATGCCCACGACGTTTCAAGAGATTCCCCGCAAGCGCCCGTCCACGCCCCTGCTCGACCGTGCTGCCACGCCGGACGGCCTGCGTCGTCTGGGTGAAGCCGAGCTGGAAACCCTGGCCGATGAATTGCGCCTGGAATTGCTCTACACGGTCGGTCAGACCGGTGGGCATTTCGGTGCCGGCCTGGGCGTCATCGAGCTGACCATCGCCCTGCATTACGTGTTCGACACCCCGGACGACCGGCTGGTGTGGGACGTGGGCCATCAGGCGTATCCGCATAAAATCCTCACCGGCCGTCGCGAGCGCATGAGCACGCTGCGCCAGAAGGACGGCGTCGCCGCCTTCCCGCGTCGTTCGGAGAGCGAGTACGACACCTTTGGCGTCGGCCACTCCAGCACGTCCATCAGTGCGGCACTGGGCATGGCGATTGCCGCCCGTCTGCAAAACAGTGATCGCAAAGCGATTGCCGTGATCGGCGATGGTGCACTGACCGCCGGCATGGCGTTCGAAGCGCTGAACCACGCGCCGGAAGTGGACGCCAACATGCTGGTGATCCTCAACGACAACGACATGTCGATCTCGCGCAATGTCGGCGGCTTGTCCAACTACCTGGCCAAGATCCTTTCCAGCCGTACGTATGCCAGCATGCGCGAAGGCAGCAAAAAGGTACTCTCGCGTCTGCCCGGCGCGTGGGAAATTGCCCGGCGCACCGAAGAATACGCCAAGGGCATGCTGGTGCCCGGCACCTTGTTCGAGGAACTGGGCTGGAACTACATCGGCCCCATCGATGGCCACGACCTGCCGACCCTGATCGCCACGCTGCGCAATATGCGTGACCTCAAGGGCCCGCAGTTCCTGCATATCGTCACCAAAAAAGGCAAAGGCTTCGCCCCGGCGGAAGTCGACCCGATCGGTTATCACGCGATCACCAAGCTCGAACCGCTGGACGCTCCCGCCGCCGCGCCGAAAAAGGCCAGCGGGCCGAAGTATTCCGGGGTGTTCGGCGAGTGGCTGTGCGACATGGCCGCCGCCGACTCGCGCCTGGTGGGCATCACTCCGGCGATGAAGGAAGGCTCTGATCTGGTGGCGTTCAGCGAGCGTTTCCCGCTGCGCTACTTCGACGTGGCGATTGCCGAGCAACACGCGGTGACGTTCGCCGCCGGCATGGCCTGCGAAGGCGCCAAGCCCGTGGTCGCGATCTACTCCACCTTCCTGCAGCGCGGTTACGACCAACTGGTGCATGACGTCGCGGTGCAGAACCTCGACGTGCTGTTCGCCATCGACCGCGCCGGCCTGGTGGGCGAAGACGGCCCGACCCACGCCGGCAGTTTCGACTTGTCCTACCTGCGCTGCATCCCCGGCATGCTGGTGATGACGCCGAGCGACGAAAACGAATTGCGTAAGATGCTCAGTACCGGCCATCTGTACAACGGCCCGGCTGCGGTGCGCTACCCACGCGGCAACGGTCCGAACGCCGTGATCGAAAAAGACCTGGAGCCCATCGAGATCGGTAAGGGCGTCGTGCGTCGCCAGGGCAGCCAGGTGGCGTTCCTGGTATTCGGCGTGCAATTGGCCGAAGCCTTGAAAGTCGCCGAGAAGATCGACGCCACGGTAGTCGACATGCGCTTTGTCAAACCTCTGGATGAAGCGCTGGTGCGCGAGATCGCCGGCAGTCACGAGTTGCTGGTCACGGTGGAAGAAAACGCCATCATGGGCGGCGCCGGTGCAGCGGTCAGCGAGTACCTGGCGCGGGAGAATATCCTCAAGTCGGTGCTGCACCTGGGCTTGCCGGATGTATATGTCGAGCATGCCAAGCCGGCGCAGATGCTGGCCGAATGCGGGCTGGATGAGGCCGGGATTGAAGCCTCTGTGCGCAACCGCATGGCGCTGCTGGGCCTGTAGAAACCGGGACCAAAGGAATATGGGAGGGGGCAAGCCCCCTCCCATATTTGATTTGTGCCCTTCTCAACGCCATGGACAGCCCATGAAACACCTGTACCTTGCCTTGCTGCTCCTGCCCTCCCCGCAATTGCTCGCCGACACCCGCGACGATGCGCTGAAACTCCCCGATATCGTCATCAGCTCCAACCGCCAGGTCCAGGCGCGCAATGACAGCAGCGCCGCCAACACGGTGTTCACCCGCGACGATATCGACCGCCTGCAACCGACCAGCCTTACCGACCTGCTCAACCGCGTGCCTGGCGTGCAAGTGGCGCCCACCGGCGGGCGTGGCAGTTTGCCGGGGATCTACCTGCGCGGCACCAAGTCCGCTCAAAGCCTGGTGCTGGTGGACGGCCAGCGCATCGCCAATACCACCTCCGGCGATAGCGGCCTGCAATACATCAGTGTCGATCAGATCGAGCGCGTGGAAGTGCTGCGCGGCTCGCGCTCGGTGATCTACGGCAGCGATGCAATTGGCGGGGTAATTCAAGTCTTCACCCGACGCAACGCCGAGCAAGGCTTACAGCCACGTCTGACCTTGGGCTTCGGCAGCCTTCAGACCTGGCAGCGCAGCCTCGGTCTGTCAGGCGGGGATGAACACACGCGGTTCAACCTGGGCGCAAGCCTGGATGAAACCGCCGGTATCAACTCGACCCACGCGTCCTTTCCCACTGACGGCGACCACGATGCTTACCGTAACCAGTCCCTCAGTCTTAACCTCAGCCATTCATTCAGCGAGGCGCTGGAGGCGGGTTTCAACCTGCTCGATAGTCGGGGCAAGTCGGAGTACGACAACAGTTTCGGCCGCTACGACGCCGCCAGCGGCCAGACGCTGGGGCAAAAGCCCTACACCGATTACACCGTCAGCAGTGCCAGCGGTTACCTCGATGCCACGTTCAACCCGCGCTGGCAGTCACGCCTGGAACTGGGCCACAGCGAGAACCGCGACACCAAGCGTGACACCCTCAGCGACGACTTCAGTGTGTTCAACACCTACCGCGACTCGGTCAACTGGCAGAACGACCTGACCCTGGACGAACACAACAGCCTGATCCTAGGCGGTGACTGGTATGAAGACCGCTTCCACGGCTCCGCCGCGTTCAGTGAAAACAGCCGCTGGAACCGCGCGGCCTTTGTGCAGCATCGGTTTCACAGCGAGTGGTTTTCCACGGAACTGGGCCTGCGCCGTGACCAGAATCAACAGTTCGGCGCGCAGAACAGTTGGAGCGGCACGCTGACCTTGCCGATCAACCCCGACAATGATGTGCTGCTGAGCTACAGCGAAGGCTTTCGCGCCCCCACCTTCAACGACCTGTATTACCCCAAGTACGGCAATCCTAACGTGCAGCCCGAAACTTCCAAGAGCTACGAATTGCAGTGGCGCAGCCAGCTCAGTGACAGCACTCACCTGGAAGCCTCGCTTTACCGTACCGACTTGAGCGACGCAATCATCGTCGATAGCACGGATATGCCGCAGAATGTGGCGGCGGCGCGTATCAACGGCATGGAAGCGGCGCTCAAGCAGGACCTGTTCGGCTGGCAGGGCAATCTGGGGTTGTCGATCATCGACCCGCGCGACCGTAGCACCGGCCATACCCTGGCCCGGCGCGCACGGCGAACGTTGAGCCTGGACCTGGACCGGCAATTCGATCAGCTCGGCCTCGGCGCCAGCTGGCAGGCAATCAGCAGCAGCTATGACGATGCCGACAATGCACAACGCCTGGGCGGTTATGCATTACTTGGGCTACGCAGCCGTTGGGCGATCAATCGAGAAGTGGCGCTGTCGCTGAAGGTCGATAACGTGCTGGACAAGTCCTACACCCGGGCGCGCTATAGCTATAACGATCCGGCGTTTATAAACAATCAGGATTACCGCGAAGAAGGTCGGGTATGGCTGTTCGGTGTGACCTGGACTCCGGAAATCTGAGGCTCCAGTCACAGGTCCGGCGCAATTACCTGGCACAACCGCCCCACCGCCTCCAGCATCTGCCCACTGGGCCGCTCCAGGCCTTTATCGGGCACCTGCCGTACGCGATCGGCCATGGTTGGCCAGGCTTTCCAGGCGTCCATTTGCGCTTGATCGCTGACCAGAATCAGCTCGGGATTGCGCTGCAACACCGACTCGATACTGACTTGCGGCGCCGGCAGTTTGAGGTCGTCGAACACATTGCGTGCGCCGCAGACCGTCAACGCGTCGCTGATGATCTGCCCACCGCCCACGGTGTACAGCGGCGAGTTCCACACCTGGTAAAACACTCGTAAAGGTTCGGCACGTCGGTAGCGCTGACGCAGTTCGGCCAGGCGCTGGCGCAACTGCTCGGCCAATTGCCGGCCGGCGTCGGCACGCCCAAGCCGCTCGGCGATGGCCTGAACCTGGGTGGTGAGTTGTTCGAGATTGTGGGGTTCGGCGACGTACACCGGGATATTCAAACGCTGCAACTGCGCGCGCTGGGCCGGGCCGACGCTGCCGGGCCACAGTAGGATCAGGTCCGGCTTGAGGCTGAGCAGGCGTTCCATGTCCAACTGCCCGTAACGCCCCACGGAAGGCACCTGCGCCAATGCCGCCGGGCGCTCGCCACCGTCGAGCAGGCCCACCAGCAGGTCGGCGGCACCCAGTTCCATCACGATTTCCGACAGCGACGGCGCCAGGCTGACCACTCGCTCAGCCGCCAGGGCCTGGGCACTCAGCGCCAACACCAGCAGCGCCAGCCAGCGGCGCATCATCCCAACTGACGCGGGATGCGGTAGAGGTAAAACAGCACCATCGTCGACAGCGCCAATAGAAACAACGGCACCGCCTCCAGGCCGACGAACACCGCCAGCGCACCGATCCACGCGGGCAGCGCGGCCACCAGCAGCGCCGTACGGCGACGGGCCGCCAGGGTGATCCAGGCGCCGGGTTCTTCGGCGGTGTCGAGGGCTTTGGAGGTGGCGATCAACGCGTGTTTATAGCCGTTGAAGTAGCGCAGGCTGAGGAACATCGAGGCCACACCCGCGATAAAGAACGGCATGGCCAACACCGGCAGCAAGGATTCAGCCTGGCCAAACACCAGGTTGATCACAAACAAGGGCAACAGCGCCAGGGCCAGATACTGCCACCAGTTGACGGACAGCCGACGCTTGACCTGGCCCCGAGTCACGCGCGGTCTACCTCACCCTGATGCTCGTTGCCCATCATGTGGTCGAGCTTGCTGGCCTTGGTCGCCAGGTAGAGCTTGTTGTGCGGGTTTTGCCCCGTGTGCAGCGGCACGCGCTCGGCCACGGTGATGCCCATGTCGGTCAAGGCCTTGACCTTGCGCGGGTTGTTGGTCATCAGGCGCAGGGATTTGACCCCCAGGTGCTCAAGCATCGGCAGGCAGATCGCGTAGTCACGCTGATCGGCCGCGAAACCCAGACGTTCGTTGGCTTCCACAGTATCGGCGCCGCCATCCTGCAATTCGTAGGCGCGGATTTTGTTCAGCAGGCCAATGCCGCGGCCTTCCTGACGCAAATACAGCAACACGCCACGACCTTCCCGGGCGATGGCCTGCAGCGCGGCTTCGAGCTGCGAGCCGCAGTCACAGCGCTGGCTGAACAACGCATCGCCGGTCAGGCACTCAGAGTGCAGACGGCCAAGCACGGGTTCGCCATCGGCGATGTCGCCCAGGCTGAGCACAACGTGCTCGCGCCCGGTGGCTTCTTCAAGAAAGCCGCTCATGGTGAACGTGGCAAAAGGGGTAGGCAGCTTGGAAGCGGCGACGAAAACGACGGGCACCGTGTGCTCCTGATTTCAGATTTCACAGAGGCGGCATTGTAACAGCAGGTTCTGACAGACGCTTAAGCTGAATGATCGCTGATAAAGATCAATCGGTTCGATTGGCCTTCAACTCGGTTCTATGCAGGTCAGAATGGATAGGGCTGTTTCCAATGCTGGAAAATCGGTTTGAGTTCGCCGCTTTTCACCAGCACATCCATACGCCGATCAAACACGTTCCGCAGGCCCCGCCCCTGCTCGGTATCGGCAAAACCCACGTAAAGCGGTAGTTGGGTCAGATGGGTCAACTGAAAGATCGACGGGTCTTGCGCCTGATTGAGGACTTCCTGTGCCTCGGTAAAGGCATCGATGTAGAAGTCAGCTCGTCCGTGCTGCAGCATCGGCAAAATACCGTCGCGCCGACGTATCTGGTTAAAACGTCGTACATTCGGCAAGTAGGCCTCGTATTTGTAGCCATGCACCCAGGCCAGGCGATACTCCCCCAGCGTGGCCAGGCTCGGCGCCTTGGACGTGGCCAGGCCGAGGGCGTAAATGGGATCGGAATCGTAGTGCCAGCGGGGATACAGCACATCCTCGACTTCGTCACGGTACGAACCGACCCAGCCGTCCACCTCGCCGCGCTGGGCCAAGCCAACCGCTCGGGTGTAGGGCTCGGTGCGGATTTGAACAGTGAATCCCGCCGGCTCGAATACCTTGCGCATCACGTCCCAGGCCAGGCCGCTGCCGTCGGCATTGGTGTAGCCGTCCCACGCCTCACTGGCCAGCGTAACCTTGGCAGGTGACACGGGCGTCTCCTGCGCCTGCAACAGCGTCGCGGCGGAGCACAGCAGTGTCAGCAACCAGCGGCGTGCACCCATGGGGGCGACCTCCTACAGAGCCTTGCATCAGGGATTACGCTATTGAGGGTAGCCTAGGCCACCGCTTCAGGGTGCATCGCGAAAATGTTGGTAGCCACGCACGGCGGGTGTGATGTCCTGGCCATTGGCGTCAAGCAGTGTCACGCCCTGGCCTGCCTCGACCCGGCCGATCACATGAATCGGCCAGCCGTCGCCCAGCAACGGCGCCAGCTGCGCGGGCGGCAGGGTAAAGGCCAGCACATAGTCGTCGCCACCGCTCAGGGCGGCCACCCGCGCCTGCTCGTCACCAACGAATGCCAAAAGAGCTTTGGACAATGGCAGCGCCTGCCGCTCAATGACCAGGCTGACAGCCGAGGCTTTGGCGATATGCCCACAATCGGCCAATAGCCCATCGGAAATATCCATCGCCGCTGTGGCCTTGCCGCGCAGCGCCAATCCCAGTGCCAGTTGCGGTTGCGGCGACCAGTAATGGGCCAATAACGGCTCGGCGACGGCCGCCTCGGCGCTGCGCTGGCCTAGCACCAGCGGCAAGGCGCCTGCGGCGTTGCCCAGTTCGCCGCCCACGCACAGCCAATCACCTGGCTGCGCGCCGCTACGGGTCAGGGCCTGCCCCGCCGGGACACGGCCGAACACGGTCATGGTCAGGCTCAGCGGCCCGCGCGTGGTATCGCCCCCCACCAGGCCCACGCCGCAGCGTTGCGCCATGGCGTTCAACCCCTGGGCATAGCGTTGCAGCCAATCGGCATCGACGCTCGGCGTGGTGAGTGCAAGGGTAAATGCGAGGGGGTGGGCGCCCATGGCGGCCAGATCGCTCACCGCCACGGCCAACGAGCGCTGGCCGAGCAGGAACGGATCGCAGGGGTCGGCAAAATGCACGCCGGCCACCAGAGTATCGGTGGAGATTGCCAGTTGCTCCCCAGGGGGCAGCGCCAGCAAGGCGCAGTCGTCGCCGATCCCCAGGGCAATGCCTTCGCCGCCCTGCGCACAAGGCGCGGCGGCGAAGTATGTGCGGATCAGCTCAAACTCACCCATCGAGAACTCAAGCGCGGATCAGCGCTTGTGTTCCTTGACTTCGGCTTCGCGCAGGCGCGGGGCCAGCTTATCGAGCACGCCGTTGACGAACTTGTGGCCGTCGGTCGAACCGTAGACTTTCGCCAGCTCGATGCCTTCGTTGATCACCACGCGGTACGGTACGTCGACGCGCTTGAGCAGTTCCCAGGTGGACAGGCGCATTACGCACAGTTCTACCGGGTCCAGTTCCTCGATGGTCAGGTCCAGGCAAGGTGCCAGGGCCGTGTCGATCTCGGTCAAGCTGGCGTGAACGCCGTGCAGGATGTCGTGGAAATAGCTTTGATCGGCGAAGGTAAAGTCGTTATCGACGCGAAACTGCGCTTCGATTTCGTTCAGCGAAGCACCTGCCAGATGACGCTGATACAGCGCCTGGGTCGCAAGTTGACGCGCCTTGCGACGCTTCTCGCTCTTGGACGGCTTGCCGGCATCCGCAGGGCGTGGGTCCTGAGGGTTGAACTGATCGCTCTCGTCGGAAATCACTTGGCCTCCAACTGCGACAGCAGGCTGACCATTTCCAGGGCGGACAGGGCAGCTTCGGCACCTTTGTTACCGGCCTTGGTGCCGGAACGCTCGATGGCTTGTTCGATGGAATCCACGGTCAGCACGCCGAACGCAACCGGCACGCCGAACTCCATGGACACCTGGGCCAGGCCCTTGGTGCATTCGCCGGCCACGTATTCGAAGTGCGGCGTGCCGCCCCGAATGACCGCGCCCAGGGCGATGATTGCAGCGTATTCGGCCTGTTGGGCCACTTTTTGCGCAACCAGCGGAATTTCGAAGGCGCCAGGGGCGCGGATGATCGTGATATCGCTCTCGCTCACACCGTGGCGAACCAGGGCGTCCACGGCACCGCTTACCAGGCTTTCAACCACGAAGCTGTTGAAGCGGCCAACCACCAGGGCATAGCGGCCTTTGGGGGCGATGAAGGTACCTTCGATGGTCTTCAGGGTCATTCGACAAATCTCTTAAAGAGCCGGGACGCGAAAAGTGCGTCCCTCAGTGATGATTTAACCGCGAACAAGGGGCAGAAATCGCCGGCCTTTATTCGGAGGGCACGTATTCTACAACTTCCAGATCGAAACCGGATATCGCATTAAATTTCATCGGTGCGCTCATCAGGCGCATTTTGCGCACACCGAGGTCACGCAGGATCTGCGAACCGGCACCGACAATGCTGTAGGTGGTCGGGGTTTTCACCTGGGTCTGCTCGGCGGTTTCACGGATATGCGCGAGCAAAACGTCGCCATCCACCGGGTTGCCCAACAACAGCACCACGCCGCTGCCAGCCTCGGAAACCGCGGCCATGGCGGCGCGCAGGCTCCAGCGGCCGGGTTGCTTGACCATCAGCAGGTCGCGCAGCGGGTCCATGTTATGCACGCGGACCAGCGTCGGTTCATCGGCGCAAATATTGCCCAGTGTCAGGGCCATGTGCACGTCGCCTTCCACCGAATCACGGTAGGTCACCAGGTTGAATTGGCCCAGTTCGCTGTCCAGTGGCTGCTCGGCAATCCGCTGAACGGTACGTTCGTGGATCATCCGATAGTGAATCAGGTCGGCGATGGTGCCGATCTTGATGCCGTGTTCGGCGGCAAACGCTTCGAGTTCGGCGCGACGGGCCATGGTGCCGTCATCGTTCATCACTTCGCAGATCACGCCGCTGGGTTCGAAACCGGCCATGCGCGCCAGGTCGCAGGCGGCTTCGGTGTGGCCGGCACGGGCCAGGGTACCGCCGGGCTGGGCCATCAACGGGAAGATATGGCCGGGGCTGACGATGTCTTCAGCCTTGGCGTCCTTGGCGGCGGCGGCCTGCACGGTGCGCGCGCGGTCGGCGGCGGAGATGCCGGTGGTGACGCCGGTGGTGGCTTCAATCGATACGGTGAACTTGGTGCCGAAACCTGAGCCGTTACGCGGCGCCATCAACGGCAGCTTGAGCAGTTCGCAGCGCTCGCGGCTCATGGGCATACAGATCAGGCCGCGGGCGTGCTTGGCCATGAAGTTGATGTGCTCGGCCTTGCAGGCTTCGGCGGCCATGATGATGTCGCCTTCGTTCTCGCGGTCTTCGTCATCCATCAGGATGACCATCTTGCCTTGGCGGATGTCTTCAACCAGTTCTTCGATGCTATTGAGCGCCACGTGGCACCCCCTTGGTCAGGATTTCAGGTAGCCATTAGCGGCTAGAAAACTTTCGGTGATGTTCCCGGCAGTCGGCTCTGCGGCCTTATCGCCCAGCAACAGGCGCTCCAGGTAACGGGCAAGCAAGTCCACTTCCAGATTCACCCGGCGACCCGGCTGGTACGAGGCCATGATGGTTTCGCTCAGGGTGTGCGGGATGATGGTCAATTCGAATTCGGCGCCGTTGACGGCGTTCACGGTCAGGCTGGTGCCGTCGACGGTGATCGAGCCTTTGTGGGCGATGTACTTGGCCAAGTCTTTTGGCGCGCGGATGCGAAATTCCACCGCCCGCGCGTTTTCGCTGCGCGACACCACTTCGCCAACGCCGTCGACGTGGCCGCTGACCAGGTGACCGCCCAGGCGGGTGGTCGGGGTCAGGGCTTTTTCCAGGTTGACCGGGCTGCCGGCCTTGAGATCGTTCATCGCCGTGCAGTCCAGGGTTTCGCGGCTGACGTCGGCGGCAAAGCCATTGCCCGGCAGTTCGATGACGGTCAGGCACACGCCGTTGACGGCGATGCTGTCGCCCAGTTTGACGTCGCCCAGGTCGAGCTTGCCGGTTTCAACCAGCAGGCGAACGTCGCCGCCCTTGGGGGTCATGGCGCGAATGCTGCCGATGGATTCGATAATGCCGGTGAACATGGCCTTCTCCTGGAAAACGGGGCCGCGCGGTGCGCAGGCCGAAAATTATACGCTGGCTGATGGCACAGGGATGGCGGTGACTCGCCAGTCGTCGCCTACAGCGCGCATGTCAGTGATCTTGAGTTGGGGAGCGTCGGCCAGTTTCTCAAGCGGCCAGTCCAGCAAAGGGCGGGCGGCGGAGCCGAGGAACTTGCCGGCGACGAATATCACGTATTCGTCCACCAGGCCCTGCTGCGCAAACGCGCCGGCCAGACTTGGCCCTGCCTCCACCAGCACTTCGTTGACGCCCCTCGCAGCCAGCGCCACCAGCGCCGAACGCAGGTCGACCTGGCCGTCGACGCCCGGTACTACCAGGCATTCAGGGCCACGGGGAAACTGGTTTTCCGGGGTCACGCAGGTGATGACCAGTGCCGGGCCGGCCTTGA
This sequence comes from Pseudomonas sp. S4_EA_1b, assembly GCF_016307435.1. Taxonomy (NCBI): domain Bacteria; kingdom Pseudomonadati; phylum Pseudomonadota; class Gammaproteobacteria; order Pseudomonadales; family Pseudomonadaceae; genus Pseudomonas; species Pseudomonas sp. S4_EA_1b. Next base: position 15,097 of record NZ_JAEILC010000033.1, read on the forward strand.
AGAACGGCGCATTGAGCGGCACCCGCAGGCGGCCGTCGATCAACACGCGCAACGGCGGGCGCGACATGGCCAAGGCGGTTGTGGCTTCATCGAGGCCCAGTTCGGCGGCACGCACGGTCAGCCGCGCGCCGTCGGCCAGCACCGTGTCGGCACCGGTCAAGACCACACTGGCCTCGGCACGCAGGCGCTGCACTGCGGCACGGGCGGCGGGGCCGGTGATCCATTGGCTTTCGCCGCTGGCCATCGCGGTGCGACCGTCCAGGCTCATCGCCAACTTGACCCGCACAAAAGGCAGACCGTGTTCCATACGCTTGAGAAAGCCGGGGTTCAGCGCTCGCGCCTGGCTCTCCAGCACGCCGCTGCGCACTTCGATCCCAGCCTGGGCCAGACGCTGCATGCCGCGCCCGGCGACTTCCGGATTGGGGTCCTGCATCCCGGCCACCACCCGTGCCACGCCAGCACTCACCAGCGCATCGGCGCATGGCGGCGTGCGGCCATGGTGGCTGCAAGGTTCGAGGGTCACGTACACCGTGGCGCCGCGCGCTTTATCGCCGGCGGCGCGCAGGGCATTGGGCTCTGCGTGGGGCTCGCCGGTGCGCTCATGCCAGCCTTCGCCGACAATCTGCCCATCGCGCACGATCACGCAGCCGACCCGTGGGTTGGGATGGGTGGTGTACACGCCCTTGCGCGCAAGCTCCAGGGCACGGGCCATGTAGTGGGCGTCGAGCACGGCCTGTTCGGCGGAAGGCGGGTTCATTGTTTGGCCGGCTCGCGGGCAAGGCGATCAATCTCTTCGCGGAACTCGTTGAGGTCCTGGAAGCGTCGGTACACCGAGGCGAAACGGATATAGGCGACTTCGTCGAGCTTTTGCAGCTCGCCCATCACCAGCTCGCCCACGACCAGGCTCTTAACCTCGCGCTCGCCGGTGGCACGCAATTTGTGCTTGATATGCGCCAGGGCCGCTTCCAGCCGCTCGACGCTCACCGGGCGTTTTTCCAGGGCACGCTGCATACCGGCGCGCAGTTTTTCTTCGTCGAAGGGTTGGCGGCTGCCGTCGGACTTGATCAGCCGTGGCAACACCAGTTCGGCGGTTTCGAAGGTGGTGAAACGTTCACCGCAGCCAGAGGCCAGGCATTCGCGCCGGCGACGTACTTGATCGCCCTCGGCGACCAGTCGCGAGTCGATGACCTTGGTGTCGTTGGCACCGCAGAAGGGACAGTGCATGGTGGCAGGCAACAAAAAATGGGAGGGCCATGGTAGCGCATCCCCGTGGCAAGACAAGCCATAGCCTTTACGGTATATAGGCTGACAATTATGTTTCTTCTCTTTTAAGCCACGGATTTTGTCCCTTCTGGAGCCGTACATGCAGTTACGACCTGTTGTTTTACTCGCGTTGTTCAGTGTTCTGGTCGCCTGCAGCAGCGAAGCCCCCAAGCCGAGCGCGCCCCAACCGACGCCCGCGCAGGAGAAAAAAGTCCCAGGGGTCGAAGACCTCGGCCCCCTGCCGGCCTACCAGCGTGAAATCAACGGCAGCCTGACCAACGTGCCCGCCGGCGCCGAGGTCGAGATGGCATTGCTGGTGATCGACGACCGCTCGCGCCCGCAACAATTACTGGCCAGCAGTGTGCTGACCGGCAACGGCAAACCCCTGGCCTTCCGCCTGCGATTCAACCCTGAAGCGTTCCCGGCCGGTGCGCGGGTCGAGTTGCGCGGTCGCGCCAGCCAATCCGGCCAGTTGATCCTGCACCTGCCCGCCGTGCGCATTACCCAGGCGATCACCCAGACCACCGGCCCCCTGCAACTCGTCAAAGCACCATGACGCCACCGCTGCACCTGCAGCGCGCCCTGAGTGCGCTGATCGGCGACGCGCACCTGGTGCCCTGCGCGCTGCCGGGCACCGACCTGTGGTTATGGCTGCTGGACGCGGACAACATGGACCGCGCCTTCAGCCAGGAAGAAACCCGGCGCATCCTGCATGAACCGCCCTACTGGAGTTTTTGCTGGGCCAGCGGCCTGGCGTTGGCCCGCTATCTGGCGGCGCACCCTGATTGGGTTGCGGGCAAGCGCGTGCTGGACTTCGGCGCTGGCTCCGGGGTGGCTGGCATCGCCGCCGTCAAAGCTGGCGCCCTGGAAGTGGTGGCCTGCGACCTTGACCCGCTGGCACTCGCGTCTTGTCGGGCGAATGCCGAACTCAACGGCGTCGAACTGGCTTATTCCGCCGATTTTTTCGCCGAAGCCGACCGCTTCGACCTGATCCTGGTGGCCGACGTGCTCTACGACCGCGCCAACCTGCCACTGCTGGATCACTTCCTCAGCCGTGGACGCGAAGCGTTGGTGGCCGATTCGCGCGTGCGGGACTTCCAACACCCCGCCTATCGACGCCTGGACATACTGGATGCCCTGACCCTGCCGGACCTGGCCGAGCCTTGGGAGTTTCGCAAGGTGAGCCTGTACCATTCGAAGCGTTAAACCCGCACGTTACAGATTTTCAGCAATAGATTGGTTAAGACAGCAAAAGCGGGTGCATGGAAAATGCCCTCCTTCGCAAGCGGCCTGGACCATCGATCTGCATGCTTTTCCAAACAGTTTCAATCATTGCTGAGCGCTCAACGCCCTTGCAAAAAATCGGGCGGCTACCTAACCTTTGCAGCAATACACCCGCCATGCCTCTGGTTGCCTTAGCAACCAAGCACAAATTGTGCGGGGTTTTTTTGCCCGGTATTTTTTGAGCATGAGGACATTCAGCAAACCCGCCATTGACGTTCGCGCCCAGCTTGAGCTGCTCAAGCACCGCGGGTTGAATGTTCAGGATGAGGTTCACGCAGAGTCTTTTTTGCAATCGGTCAGCTTCTTTAGGCTCAGCCCCTATATGCGACCGTTTCAGCAACCGGAGGATATCGATCATCGCTTTCGTGATGGCAGCCAGTTTCGTCAGTTAACGCGTCTCTACGACTTTGATCGACGGCTTCGCTTACTGACCATGGATGCCATCGAGAGAGTCGAAATCGCATCTCGTGCAGTCATCAGCAACCATATGGGGCCCGCCCATGGCAGTCATTGGTATATAGACCCACGAATGTTCCATCAGATGTTCGATCATCAGCGGCTGCTTACGACGCTGTCCTTCAAACAATCCACAGCCATGCGTGATTTTCAGCGCGAATGCGAGCGCATCGATAGATCCCGTGCGGACGACAGGAGAAAAGGCCTACTTAAACGCCAAAGAGCTAAAGAAAGCTACGCCCGCCACTACCCCGCCACCTACGCCCACGCACCTCTTATGCCTGGCTGGGCGATGTTGGAGGAACTGACACTGGGCGATTTATCCCATTTATATAAAGGCTTGGCGAAAGACGCGGACAAAAAGGCGATTGCCAGGCGTCTGGGAATTGCGGCTCCCCTGATGCAGTCTTGGCTGCACACCCTGACCACCATTCGAAACATATGCGCCCATCATTCACGGCTGTGGAACCGAGAATTAGGCATTCGTCCCGAACTGCCAAAGAAAGCCAACTTTTTATGGCCCAAACATCTCTTTCAGCCCGGGCCGCACACCCGCATTTTTGCAGCGCTATGCATTTTGAATCATCTGACACATCGAGTGAGCCCCGACAGCCACTGGGATCAACGCTTGCATCAACTGATTTGCGAATTTCCCGACGTTAGCCTTAATGCGATGGGCTTCCCTCTCAATTGGTATCAGGACCCTTTTTGGCATGCGCTTGAAAACTGAGCACCCTGCTGCTTCCGGTAGCTTTCGCCAGCCCTTATAGTTGCCCCCATTCCCGCTTTCTTCGAGACGCCCCATGAGTGAGCCCACCCCGTATATCTTCGACGCCACCACTGCCACCTTCGACCAGGCGGTAATCGAAAACTCATTCCACAAACCTGTACTCGTGGATTTCTGGGCCGAGTGGTGCGCGCCGTGCAAGGCGTTGATGCCGATGCTGGCGCAGATTGCCGAGAGTTATCAGGGCGAGTTGTTGTTGGCCAAGGTCGATTGCGATGCCGAGCAGGATATCGTCGCGCGCTTTGGTATCCGCAGCCTGCCGACCGTTGTGCTGTTCAAGGACGGTCAACCGGTGGACGGGTTTGCCGGGGCGCAGCCGGAATCGGCGGTGCGTGCGATGCTGGAGCCCCATGTGCAGATGCCACCGCCGGCCGCGGCGGACCCGTTGGAGCAGGCCCAGGCGTTGTTTGCCGAAGGGCGTATCAGCGATGCCGAAGCCGTATTGGTGGCGCTGCTGGGCGAGGACAACACCAACGCCGGTGCGCTGATCCTCTACGCGCGCTGCCTGGCCGAACGCGGTGAGTTGGGCGAAGCCCAGACCGTGCTGGATGCGGTAAAAAGCGACGATCACAAAGCCGCCCTCGCCGGCGCCAAGGCGCAAATCACCTTTCTGCGCCAAGCCGCCGACCTGCCGGACGCCGCCGAGCTGAAAAGCCGTCTGGCCCAGAACCCGCAGGATGATGAAGCGGCGTATCAACTGACGATCCAGCAATTGGCCCGCCAGCAATACGAGGCGGCGCTGGAAGGTCTACTCAAATTGTTCATCCGCAACCGCAGCTACAACGAAGGCTTGCCGCACAAGACCTTGCTGCAAGTGTTCGAACTGCTGGGCAACGATCACCCGCTGGTGACGGCGTACCGCCGCAAGCTGTTTGCCGCGCTGTACTAATCGCCGACCCAACGGTACAGCGGCGTATCCCCGCCGCTGGCCACTTTGACCTTGGCGCTGTGGCGCAGGCGCACCAGCAGACGCTTGCCCGCCGCCGCGTCGCCGGCCAGCCCTTCCAACTGATCGAGCAGTTCCAGGCCGCTGAGTTGGCCCGCATTGCGCAATAGGTCCTGGGCGCCCTGCCATAGGTCATCGTTGGGCTTCGCCGCGGCTGCCGGTGCAGCGCTGGCTGGGGCCACTGGCGCGGTCTGAAATTGCGCGCCCAGGCGGGCCCAATCGCCGTCGTCCATCTCTACCGTCAAGTCCACCGGCAGGTCGCCGATGGTTCCACGAATTCGCAACATCGTCCCTACTCCGCAGTTTTTCTGACCGGCATGCTCCCATGTGGCTTGCACAACGCCAAGCGGGCGGTCAAACTCTCGCCACTATTGTTATAAGATCACATAACAAAACTTTCATCTCCGGGAGCTTTTCCATGCGCCGTCTGTTGCTTGCCTTGCCGTTTGCCCTGCTGCCACTGGCCGTTGCTCAGGCTCATGAGGACCATGACCACGAACACGGTAGCCTCGGTGCCCACGAACACGGCGTCGCTCGCCTCAACGCGGTGCTCGACGGCCAGGCCTTGGAGCTTGAGCTGGACAGCCCGGCGATGAACCTGGTGGGGTTCGAGCACATGGCCAGCAGCGCCGCCGATAAAGCCAAAGTCGCCGCCGCGCGCAAGCAACTGGAAAACCCTGTTGCCCTCTTCAACCTGCCCACGGCCGCCGGTTGCAAAGTCAGCTCCCAGGAACTCAACAGCCCGCTGTTCGGTGACAAGCCCGAAGCCGATCACGACGACGATGATGACGCCACCGACGGCAAAGGCGCAGCCGCCCATGAGCATCATCACGACCACAGCGAGATCCACGCTCACTATCAATTCACCTGCGCAACACCGAGCGCCCTGAGCAATCTGGACCTGACCCAAGTGTTCAAGACCTTTCCCGCCACCCAGAAAATTCAGGTACAACTGATCGGCCCGAGCGGCCAGCAAGGCGTTGATGCGACGGCCACCGCAGCCACTTTGAAGTTCTGAGTGCCCATGACCCACCCATTGATCGAACTGTCCGACCTGGGCTTTAGCTGGCCCGGTCATCCTCAGTTGCTGGATATCCCCGCCTTTCGTCTGGAGCGCGGGGAAACCCTGTTTCTCAAAGGCCCCAGCGGCAGCGGTAAAACCACGTTGCTGGGCTTACTGGGTGGCGTGCAGAAGCCCGGCCGAGGCAGCATCCGCCTGCTCGGCCAGGAACTCACCGCGCTGTCGGCGGGTGCCCGGGATCGCTTCCGTGTTGACCACACCGGCTATATCTTCCAGCAGTTCAACCTGTTGCCGTTCCTGTCGGTGCGCGAGAACGTCGAGCTGCCTTGCCACTTTTCCAAGCTGCGCGCGCAACGCGCGGTCCAGCGTCACGGCAGCGTCGACCAGGCAGCCGCTACTCTGCTCGCGCACTTGGGGTTGAAAGACAAGGATCTGCTGGAGCGCCGCGCCGACTCGCTGTCCATCGGCCAGCAACAACGGGTGGCCGCCGCCCGTGCGCTGATCGGTCAACCGGAACTGGTGATCGCCGACGAACCCACCTCGGCCCTGGACTACGACGCCCGCGAAGCCTTTATCCAACTGCTGTTCGCCGAGTGCCGCGACGCCGGTGCCAGCCTGTTGTTCGTCAGCCATGACCAGAGCCTGGCGCCGCTGTTCGACCGTCATTTGTCGCTGGCCGAACTCAATCGCGCCGCCACGCCCGCAGAGGTTAGAGGTTTGAGATGTATCTGTTCCGTCTAGCCATGGCCAGCCTGGCGAACCGCCGCTTCACCGCGATCCTCACCGCCTTCGCCATCGCTTTGTCGGTGTGCCTGTTGTTGGCCGTGGAGCGGGTGCGCGTCGAGGCCCGCAATAGTTTTGCCAGCACCATCAGCGGCACCGACCTGATCGTCGGCGCGCGCTCGGGCTCGGTGAACCTGCTGCTGTACTCGGTGTTCCGCATTGGCAACGCCACCAACAACATCCGCTGGGACAGCTTCGAGCATTTCGCCGCCAGCCCTCAGGTGAAATGGGCGATTCCGATTTCCCTCGGCGACTCCCACCGCGGCTACCGCGTGATGGGCACCAACGCTTCTTACTTCGAGCACTACCAGTACGGCCGCAAGCAGAACCTCGAACTGGCCAGCGGCCGCGCCTTTGCCAGCGACCCGTTCGAAGTGGTGCTCGGCGCCGAAGTGGCCGATGCGCTGCACTATAAACTCGGCGACAAACTGGTGCTGGCCCACGGCGTAGCGGTGGTCAGCCTGGTGAAGCACGATGACAAGCCGTTCACCGTGGTCGGTATTCTCAAACGCACCGGCACGCCGGTGGACCGCACGCTGCATATCAGCCTCGGCGGCATGGAAGCGATCCACATCGACTGGCACAACGGCGTCCCCGCCCAAGGCAAAGGCCGGATCAGCGCGGACCAGGCGCGCAACATGGACCTTACGCCGCAGGCCATCACCGCTTTTATGCTGGGCCTGAACAACAAGATTTCCACCTTCGCCCTGCAACGGGAGATCAACGAATTTCGCGGCGAGCCGATGCTGGCGATCCTGCCGGGCGTGGCGTTGCAAGAGCTGTGGAGCATGATGGGCACCGCCGAAAAAGCGCTGTTTGTAATCTCGCTGTTCGTGGTGCTGACCGGCCTGATCGGCATGCTCACGGCGATCCTCACCAGCCTCAACGAGCGCCGCCGCGAGATGGCGATTTTGCGCTCGGTGGGTGCGCGACCGTGGCACATCGCGACGCTGCTGATCTTCGAAGCCTTCGCCCTGGCGCTGTCAGGAGTAACCGCGGGCGTTGGTTTGCTCTATGTGTGCATCGCCGCATCGCGCGGTTACTTGCAGGCCAATTACGGCCTGGACCTGCCGATGTCATGGCCGAGCGAATATGAATGGACCCTGCTCGCCGGTATCCTGGCCGCCGCGCTGTTGATGGGCAGCGTGCCCGCGTGGCGCGCCTATCGACAATCCCTGGCCGACGGCCTGTCCATTCGTTTATGAGGAAGGTTTCGATGCGCCGTGCCCTGTTTGCCCTGTTGCTCGTGCTGGCCGTGCCGACCTGGGCCGATGAGCCGCCCAGGGATCTGTCCTGGCAGGAAATGATTCCGCCGGACGCGCCGCCGGAAGTGCCCAATATGAAGCCGCTGCACGACCTGTCGAAAATGGCCGATGCCTTGTCCGTGGAAGCGGCGCCAGCGGCCAAGCAGGACTTGCCCAATGCGCCGGTGGTCAAGAGCCTAGACGGCCAGCATATTCGTCTGCCGGGTTATATCGTGCCGTTGGAAGTCAGCGAGGAAGGCCGCACCACCGAGTTTCTGCTGGTGCCGTACTTTGGCGCGTGCATCCATGTGCCGCCGCCGCCGTCGAACCAGATCGTGCATGTCAAAAGCGAAATCGGTGTGAAGCTCGATGAGCTGTACCAGCCGTACTGGATCGAGGGCGCGATGCAGGTCAAGCCGTCCACCAGTGAGCTGGCCGACGCCGGTTACCAGATGGACGCCGAGAAAATTTATATGTACGAACTACCCGAATAGCGCTTATTGCCCTTTCATTGAGCTGAGTCAAAAGACCGAACGGAACGATCTTTACCATTGGACCTACAACTTTTTTAACGTCCTTTGGAGCTCCCATGAACAAGTCTCTGCTCGGCGCGTCCCTCTTCGCGCTCGCCCTCGTCGCCCCTGCCGCCCACGCTCACGAAGCTGGTGACATTCTGGTTCGCGCCGGTGCAATCACCGTGAACCCGAAAGCCGACAGCGGCAGCGTCAAGGTTGACCAGGGCCCTCTGGCCGGCGCCAACCTCGGCGGCAAGGCGACCATGAGCAGCGACACTCAACTGGGCTTGAACTTCGCCTACATGGTCACCGACCACGTCGGTATCGAACTGCTGGCTGCTACCCCGTTCGAGCACGATGTGAAGATCAAGAACACCGCCCTCGGCGCCGCGAACGGCAAGCTCGGTACCCTTAAGCACCTGCCGCCGACCCTGAGCGTCGTGTACTACCCGCTGGATAAAAAATCCGCGTTCCAACCGTACGTCGGTGCCGGTATCAACTACACCTGGATCTACGACGAACACGTCGGCAGCCGTGCCGAGAGCGCAGGCTTCAGCAACTTCAAAGCAGAAAACTCCTGGGGCTGGGCCGCGCAGATCGGTGCGGATTACATGATCAACGACAAGTGGATGATCAACGCCCAGGCGCGCTACATCGACATCAGCACCAAAGCCACCGTGGACAACAACGCTGTGGCCGCCGGCACTCGCGCCAAGGTCAATGTGGACGTGGACCCAATGGTCTACATGGTGGGTATCGGCTACAAGTTCTAAGCCTGCTCTAACCAGCGCTGCATAACCCATGTGGAAGGGGGCTTGCCCCCGATAGCAAAGTGTCAGTCAACAGGTTCATTGACTGGCCCAGCGCTATCGGGGGCAAGCCCCCTCTCACATTCAGCTGCGGCGGTAGAAACGGTCCAGCAAGGCCGGCAACGCCGCCCGCCATGCCCGTGGCTTGATGCCGAAGGTGTGCAGGATTTTCTTGCAGGCGAGCACGCCGTGCTGCGGTTCTTCGTTGGCGTCCGGCCGGGCGGCGTGGGCCTGGGCGGTGGGTGATTCGATGGCCAGCGGATGATAGCCGCGGGCTTCGGTGAGGATCGCCTGGCCCAGCGCCAACGGCGTGGTCGCCTCCTGGCCGGCATAGTGATAGGTGCCCCACAGCGGCGCGGCGCAATCGAGTTGCTTGAGCACCGAAATGATCACCCGTGCGGCGTCGTCCACCGGCGTCGGGTTGCCGCGCCGGTCATCGGCCATCAACAATGGCTCCGCTCGTTCGGCCCGTTCCAGAAAACGCCCGAGGGTGCCGTCGACGCTGTCATCCAGCAACCAGCCAAACCGCAGCAACACATGTTGCGGGCACGCCGCACGCACACTCTGTTCGATACGCCACAACGCCTGGCCACGTAGGCCCAGAGGCACCGGCTCATCTTTTTCGCTGTAGGCGGTGGCGCGGGAGCCATCGAACACACGGTAGCTGGACGGTTGCAGCAAGGTGATCGAATGGTGCTGGCACAGTTCGGCCAGGCGTTCGATGGCGAACTCCTGGGCGGCCAGGCGCGTTTCGCTGACCGCTTCGGCCTGGAACCAGTCGAAATAGTAGGCGAGGTTGATCAACGCATCGGGACGGGTGTCGTCGAGCAGTTGGGTGAGGCTCGCGGCATCCCAGCCGTCTTGGGGCGGTTTGGGGGCGAGGAAACCGATATCTTCCTCCGCACCGAGGCGAATCAGCGCCTGCCCGAGGGCATTCCCGCCGCCCAGTAACATAAGGCGCATTCGCATAGATTGAGCAGGCCCGGTCTGTTTGGAACGATGGTGGTTGTCGACAAGGCTGTGGGCCGTGCCGTGGATAGTTGCCAGAATCGTTGCATTTTGCGGGTTTGTAGCGCAACCGTCACGGATAAAGTACGGGTTTGCAACTTGTTGGAACTGCCAGTATCAATCACTCCATGAACGTATCTGATTCAACCGACACGGTCCTGAACGGTTTCCACCCCGCCGTCAGCGCCTGGTTCCGCAGCAGCTTCCCCTCGGTGACCGCTGCCCAGGCCCAGGCGTGGCCGCTGATCGGCCAGCGCCGCTCGACTTTGATCGCCGCGCCCACCGGTTCGGGCAAGACCCTGACGGCGTTTCTGGCGGTGCTCGATGACTTGGTCCACCAGGGGCTGGCCAACGGCGGCGAACTGCCGGATGAAACCCTGGTGGTGTATGTGTCGCCCCTCAAGGCGCTGTCCAACGACATCCAGATCAACCTGCAAACCCCGCTGGCGGGCATCACCCACCATTTGCAGCAACAGGGCTTGCCACCGCTGGCGATCCGCACCGCCGTGCGCACCGGCGACACGCCGCAAAAAGACCGCGCACAGATGCGCAAACGCCCGCCGCATATCCTGGTGACCACCCCGGAATCACTCTACGTGCTGCTGGGCTCGGACTCCGGCCGGCAGATGCTCGCCACCACGCGCACGGTGATCGTCGATGAAATCCACGCCATCGCCGCCGGCAAGCGCGGCAGCCACCTGGCCCTGAGCCTGGAGCGTCTGCAAGGCTTGTGCGGCGAACCGCTGATGCGCATCGGCTTGTCGGCCACGCAAAAGCCCATCGAGGCGGTGTCGCGCTTTTTGGTGGGCACGGGCCGGCCCTGCGCCATTGTCGACATCGGCCACGCGCGCCCCCGCGACCTGGACATCGAAGTGCCGCCGGTGCCGCTGTCAGCGGTGATGGCCAACGATGTCTGGGAGCTGGTCTACAACCGCCTCGCCGATCTAGCGCGCGAGCACCGCACCACGCTGATTTTCGTCAACACCCGGCGTCTGGCCGAGCGCCTGGCCCGGCATCTGAGCGAGCGCCTGGGCAAAACCGCAGTGGCCGCCCACCACGGCAGCCTGGCCAAAGAGATGCGCCTGGATGCCGAGCAACGCCTCAAGGCCGGCGAGCTGCAAGTGCTGATCGCCACCGCCTCCCTGGAGCTGGGGATCGATATCGGCGACGTCGACCTGGTGTGCCAGATCGGTTCGCCCGGGTCCATCAACGGGTTTCTGCAACGGGTCGGGCGCTCCGGCCACCATGTGGGCGGCACACCCAAGGGCCGTTTGTTCGCCCTCACCCGCGATGATTTGATTGAGTGCGCCGCCCTGCTCGACTGCGTGCGCCGAGGTGAGCTGGACACGCTGCACATCCCCGTCGCACCGCTGGATGTGCTGGCGCAACAGATCATCGCCGAGGTCAGCGCCCAGGAGTGGTCGGAACACGCCCTGCTGGCGCTGATCCACCGCGCCGCGCCTTATGCCGAGCTGGATGAGCGTCACTACCAGGCGCTGCTGCACATGCTCGCCGACGGCTATAACGGGCGCCAGGGCATCCGCAGCGCCTACCTGCACCGCGATGCAGTGACCCACACCCTGCGCGGCCGACGTGGCGCACGGCTGACCGCTGTGACCAGCGGCGGCACGATCCCGGATAACGCCGACTACAGCGTCTTGCTCGAACCCCAGTGCTTGAACATTGGCAGCGTCAACGAGGATTTCGCGGTGGAAAGCATCGCCGGGGATATCTTCCAACTGGGCAATACCTCCTACCGCATCCTGCGGGTCGACGCCGGCAAGGTGCGGGTGGAAGACGCCCACGGCCAACCGCCGACCATTCCGTTCTGGCTGGGCGAAGCGCCAGGGCGCAGCCATGAGTTGTCGGCCGCTGTGGCGCGTTTGCAGGGGCATTTGGATAGCCTGCTCGGCGCCACTCCCGGCGACTTGAGCACGGCCTCGACCTGGCTCACCCAGACCTTGGGCCTGAACCGCGCCAGCGCCGAGCAGATCCTCGATTACCTGGCCCGCGCGCGCCAGGCCTTGAGCGCGCTACCGTCCCAGGACACGCTGATCATGGAGCGGTTTTTCGACGCCTCCGGCGGCACCCAATTGATCATCCACACGCCCTTCGGCAGCCGCATCAACCGCGCCTGGGGCTTGGCCCTGCGCAAACGCTTTTGCCGCACCTTCAACTTCGAACTGCAGGCGGCGGCCAGTGAAAATGCGATCGTGCTGTCGCTGTCCACCAGCCACAGTTTCCCGCTAGACGAAGTATGGCGTTACCTCAACAGCCAGACTGCCGAACACCTGCTGATCCAGGCCGTGCTCGACGCGCCGCTGTTCGGCGTGCGCTGGCGCTGGAACGCCGGCGTGGCCCTGGCGTTGCCGCGCTACACCGGCGGGCGCAAGGTGGCGCCGCAGATCCAGCGCATGAAAAGCGAAGACCTGATCGCCAGCGTGTTCCCCGACCAGATCGCCTGCCTGGAAAACCTCGCCGGCGAGCGTGAAGTGCCGGAACACCCGCTGGTGGAACAAACCCTCGATGATTGCCTGCACGACGCCATGGACAGCGCCGGTTGGCTTGCCCTGTTGCGGCGTATGGAAAGCGGCCAAGTGCGCTTGATCAGCCGCGATCTGCCGGCGCCTTCGCCCATGGCCGCAGAAATTCTCAGCGCACGCCCCTACACCTTTCTGGATGACGCGCCGCTGGAGGAGCGACGTACCCAAGCCGTGCTGAACCGCCGCTGGAGCGATCCGCAGAGCACCGACGACCTGGGTGCTCTGGATGCAGAAGCCATCGCTGGCGTACGCGAAGAAGCCTGGCCGGCGCCTCAAGGCGTGGATGAGATGCACGAAGCGCTGATGAGCCTGGGCGGCATCGCCCCCAGCGAAATCACGCCAACCTGGGCCACGTGGCTGCAAGCGCTGGCCAAAACCGGGCGCGCCCATTGTTTACCCAACGGTCTGTGGGTGGCGGTGGAGCGCCTGAATATCTGGCAGGCGATCATTCCCCACCACTTGGCGCTGCTGCCCGGTTTCGATGAGCCCTGGATTCCTGAGGACGCCCTCGCGGAAATACTGCGCGCACGGCTCAGTGGGTTCGGCCCGCAGACCCTGGCCGAGATCGCCGCGCCCCTGGCCTTGCCGGCCACCGACATCGCTCAGGCCCTGGCTCGGCTGGAACAGGAAGGCTACGTGCTGCGCGGCCACTTCAGCCCCGGGGCCGACGGCGAACAATGGTGCGAACGGCACCTGCTGGCGCGCATCCATCGCTACACCGTCAAGCGTCTGCGCCGGGAAATCGAACCGGTGGCGCTGCAAGACTTCATGCGGTTTCTGTTCGATTGGCAGCACTTGTCCGATGAAACCCGTGGCCAAGGCAGCGCCATGCTGGCGCAGATCGTCGGGCAATTCGAAGGCTATGCCGCCGCCGCGTCAGCGTGGGACAGCGATCTACTCAGCGTTCGACTCAAGGATTACTCGCCGACTTGGCTCGATGAGCTATGCCGCAGCGGCAAATGGGTCTGGATGCGCCTGACCGACAAACACAGCGCCAGCGCCCAACGCAGCACGCCGGTGGTGGTACTGCCGCGCAGCCAGGTGGGCATGTGGAGCGGCCTGACCGATGCGGCCGACAGCAGCACGCTGTCGCCCAAGGCGCAGAAAGTCCACGGAGCGTTGCGTGAACACGGCGCGCTGTTTTTCGACGAGCTGGTGCACGAAGCTCGTCTCTTGCGCAGCGAGCTGGAAACCGCGCTGCTGGAACTGGTCGGTGCCGGTTTGGTGAATGCCGACAGTTTTGCCGGCCTGCGCGCACTGACCACCCCCGCCAGCAAACGCCAGGCGCGCAGCAGCCGACGCGGACGCGGGGCGTTTATCGGCGGCATGGACGATGCGGGGCGCTGGGCGCTGATCCGTCGCCCTCCGAGCGCCGCCGGCCCGCACTCGGCCGAAACCCTGGAGCATGTGGCAATGACCCTGCTGCGTCGCTACGGCGTGGTGTTCTGGCGCTTGCTGGAACGCGAGGCCGATTGGCTCCCAAGCTGGCGCGAACTGCTGCGCACCTTCCACCGCCTGGAGGCCCGAGGGGAGATTCGCGGCGGACGATTTGTCAGCGGTCTGGCAGGTGAACAATTTGCCTTGCCGGAAGCCATCCCATTACTGCGCGAAGTGCGGCGTCGGCCCCATGACGGGCGCCTGGTGGCCGTGTGCGGTGCGGACCCGTTGAACCTGGTGGGGACGTTATTGCCGGGCAATAAAGTGCCGGCGGTGAGTGGCAATCGCATCGTGTATCGCGACGGGCTGCCGGCAGCGGTGAGGGTCGGCAGCAAGCAGCAATTGCTGGTGGAGGAAGATCAGCTGGCGGTGCAGGAGAAGTTGATCAGGCTGTGAGTGTTAGGGCCCTATCGGGGGCAAGCCCCCTCCCACATTTTGGCCGCCATTGTGGGAGGGGCTTGCCCCTGATGAGGGCCCTAACACACACCATCAAACAACCGGCGCCTCAGCATCTGGTTCATCCAACAAACAACCGGCGCCTCAGCATCCAGCGCATCCAGTGAGGGGCGGCAGCAAGCAGCAATTGCTGGTGGAGGAAGATCAGCTGGCGGTGCAGGAGAAGTTGATCAGGCTGTGAGTGTTAGGGCCCTATCGGGGGCAAGNNTGCCCCCGATGAGGCCCTAACAAACACCATCAAGCAACCGGCGCCTCAGCATCCGGCGCATCCAGTTGCACCCTACGATTGGGCAGCAACACCTGCTGTGGATAAGTCTGCGCAAAGTGCACCTCATCACAGTTATCCACAAGCTTTTTCAAGCGCTGGTTGAACGCGCGGCTTACCGCATACTGCCCGCCCGACACGGTGCGAAATTGCGCGGTCAGCACCACGCCGTTGAGGTCCATTTTGTCGACGCCAAACACTTCCAGCGGGCCTTGCAGGTTGTATTTGAGGAATACGTCGTCGCGGATCGACTGCCCCGCCTCGCGGATCAGCTCCACGGCCTTGTCCACATCGGTGTCGTAGGTGAACTGCACCGAGAAAAACGCATAGGCGAATTGCCGCGATTGGTTGGTCACCGCCTTGATCTGCCCGAACGGCACCGAATGCACAAAGCCCTTGCCGTCGCGCAGGCGCAGGGTGCGGATGGTCAGGCCCTCGACGGTGCCGGCATGGCCGGAGTCGAGCACCACCCAATCGCCGATCGACAGCGTGTCTTCGATGATGATGAACAGGCCGGTGATCACATCCTGCACCAACTGCTGGGAACCAAAACCAATCGCCAGACCGACCACACCGGCACCCGCCAGCAGCGGCGCGACGTTGATGCCAAGGTTGGCCATAGTGGTGATCGCGCAGATCACCACCAGAATGATCTTCACCGCATTGCGCAGCAGCGGCAGGATGGTTTTGACCCGTGTGCTGGGTTGGCGGCTGGAGCGTTTGTTTACCGGCGGCTTGAGCGCTTCCTGGATCGCCGTGTCGAGCACCACCCAAAACAGCCATGTCACCAGCAGGATCAGGCCGATGCTGCTTAGGGAGTCACTGATCGCCCGGCCCACCGAATTGCGTTGGGCGAATTCAAACAGCGACACGCCCCAGATGCGCCCAAGAATCTCGATAAAGGCAATCGCCATAACGATACGCAGGACCGCATGCAGCAGGCTGAGGAAACGTTCCTTGTAGGCGCTGCTGCGCTGGATTGCCACCTGGCTGCGGGACTTGAACAGGTGTTGCAGCACCGTGCTGAGAAACACCGTGCCGATCAACAAAATGGTGGTGAACAGCGCGCAACGCAGGGCTTTCTGGTTATCGTCGCCGGCACCGATCAGGTTGATCGCCGAGACCAACACCATCAACAGGATTGGCCAGTACCACAATCCGGAAAACACCCGCAGCGACTGCTGCAACGCCGGATGCTTGAGGCGCTGGGCCAGCGGCCGATTCCGGATCAGATGCGCCACCGGCCGGCGCAGGCGCACCACCAGCACGCCAAAAATCACCGCCGCGAACAGGCCGGTGAACACCGCGATACTGCTGGTGATATTGCCGCCGAACTGCCGTGCGATCTGTGGGCTGGTCAGTGCATCGCTGAGCGCGGCGAGAAAACCGATCAGGAACAGCGGCTTTGGGCAGTACTCGCGAATGATCTGCACCGCGCGCCGCTTATGCCCGAGGTTGAACATGACGATCACGCACAGCAGTACCGAGGTAGAGAAGATGCCGCTGCTGGTCGCGTAGGCAAAACACAGCGCCAGCGCGCGACCAATAGACGGGGAAAGAAAATGGCTGACGTACAGGGTCAGCGGCAGACAGATCAGCGCCGGAATCGTATAGGGCACGACATAACTGAGCACACCCAACAGGCGCTCCCGCCGCTCGAAGAAAGAACGCTGGCCAAGACGCCGCACGATCAGCCGACCGAGTAAGGTCAACAGGGTAAAGGCGCCGATCCACACACCGGACAGCAGCAGAAAGTCCCCGGCGACGCTCCACGGCGAACGTTGCGCGGTCTGGTTGACCAGGCGCCCGACTTCATCGGCAGCGCGGTCCGCGCGCAAGCGCCAGGCATCGATAAGGTTCTGATTGAGATCGAGCTTGTCCTGCACCTCATCGAGGCTGGAGCTGATCGCGCCGAGAAGGCCGCCCTCCACCAGCAATTCCGGCTTGGCCGGGGCTTCGGTTTCAGGCGCGGTAGCCGCGGCGTGCAATGCGCCGCTGCCACACAACAGCAGCGCACCAAGCAGTAATGCAGTCTTTGAATTCAGCAAAACACCGGGCTCCTTCGCGTAGGTCTGTAAGGAACTGACGGGTTTGCTTCCTGATCGTTCCCGAGAATGTGCCGTCTGTAGGAATCGCGAAACTTTCCGCCAAATCCGGCAGTCATCCAACAACGCAGGCAAACCGGCCTGGCATTGACAGGAGCAACCATGGCGGCGATTCACATCGGCATATCCGGCTGGCGCTATACGCCCTGGCGCGGGGACTTCTACCCCGAAGGGCTGCCCCAGAAACGCGAATTGCAATTTGCGTCACGCGCCGTCAACAGCATCGAGATCAACGGCTCGTTCTATGCGCTGCAAACGCCCAAGCGCTATGCCGAGTGGTACGCCGATACGCCTGAAGGTTTTATGTTCAGCGTCAAGGCCCCGCGCTACATCACCCACATCCTGCGCTTGCGGGATGTGCATAAGCCAATGGCGAATTTTTTTGCCTCCGGGGTACTGGAGCTGAAAGAAAAACTCGGTCCGGTGCTCTGGCAGTTTCCACCCAGTTTCAAGTTCGATGCGCCGCTGTTCGAGGCGTTTCTAAAGGAGCTGCCCACCGACACCCAGCAAGCCGCCACCCTCGCCCGCCAGCATGAGGCGCGCCTGAACGGCAAGGCGAGCATGCAGGCCCACGGCAAGCGTGCGCTGCGCCATGCGGTGGAGATCCGGCATAAAAGCTTTGTCACCCCCGAGTTTGTAAAGCTGCTGGCACAGCACAACGTAGCGCTGGTGGTGGCCGACACCGCCGGCAAGTGGCCGTATGCCGAGGACGTGACTGCCGACTTTGTGTACCTGCGCCTGCACGGCGACAAGCAGTTGTACGCCAGCGGTTATACCGATGCAGCACTCAAACGCTGGGGCGAGCGCATCGACTGCTGGCGCCACGGCAAACAGTCTGCCGATGCTCACCTGATCGACCCGCACCACACGCCACCGGCACGTAAGCAACGCGACGTGTTCTGTTTTTTCGACAATGACATCAAGGTGCGCGCGCCTTTCGATGCCCGCCAATTGCTGCAGCGTTTCGCGCTGGACAAACACTTGGCCACCGCACCCGGACAACTGCCGGAACCGGGAGTGTTGCCATGACCCACCCTGAATTGATCCCCATCACCCCCACGGCGCCGATCACGCGCTTTACCGTGCTGACGGTGAATATCCACAAGGGCTTCACCGCACTCAACCGCCGCTTCATCCTGCCCGAGCTGCGCGAAGCGGTGCGTAGCATCGGCGCCGACATGGTGTTTTTGCAGGAGATCCACGGTACCCACGAGCAACACCCGCAGCGCTACAGCAACTGGCCGAACATGCCGCAGTACGAGTTCCTCGCCGACAGCATCTGGCCGCAGTTCGCCTATGGGCGTAACGCGGTCTACCCCCACGGCGACCACGGCAATGCGCTGCTGTCGAAATTCCAGATCGTGCGCTACGACAACCTCGACATCTCCCAGAGCGGCCACGAAAACCGTGGCCTGCTGCATTGCGTGCTGCGCTTGCCGGGCACGGGCCAGGAGGTGCACGCGATCTGCATCCATCTGGGCCTGCGTGAGGTGCATCGTCAGCAGCAATTGCGCCTGCTGGAGCAACGCATCGCGCAAATTCCGGCGGATGCACCGTTGCTGGTGGCGGGGGATTTCAACGATTGGCGGCAAAAAGCCGACTTGAGCCGCAGCGGTCTGACCGAAGTGTTCGTTGGCGCCCACGGCAAACCGGCGCGGACCTTCCCGGCGCGCCTGCCGTTGTTGGCGCTGGACCGCATCTACGTGCGCAACCTCACCGCCCATAACCCCCGGGTGCTGACTACACGGCCCTGGTCCCATCTGTCAGATCATGTGCCGCTGTCGGTGGAGATCGAACTATGAACATTGCGGTAGAACACATTTCCACCGATCAGCCGCCGGACGAAGCCAAGGCCCGCGACCTCGATTACGGCTGGCAGAGCGGCAATCAAGTCGAGCTGCTGGAGAATGGCGAAGCGTACTTCCCCAGGGTGTTCGAAGCCATGCGTCAGGCCCAGCGCGAGATCCTGCTGGAGACCTTCATTCTGTTCGAAGACAAGGTGGGCAATGAGCTGCAGAGTATTTTGATCGAGGCGGCGCAACGGGGCGTCAAGGTGGTCGCCAGCCTCGACGGTTTTGGCAGCGGCGAATTGAGCCCGGCGTTCCTCGGTGCGTTGGCGGATGCGGGCGTGGCGGTGCAGATGTTCGACCCGGCGTCCAAGACGTTGGGCATTCGCACCAACTGGTTTCGCCGTCTGCACCGCAAGATCGTGGTGGTGGACGCTACCGTGGGGTTTATCGGCGGGATCAATTTTTCCGCCGACCACCTCGGCGATTTCGGCCCGGAAGCCAAACAGGATTACGCGGTGCAAATTACCGGCCCGGCGGTTGCCGACCTGCATCATTTCGCATTGGCGCAAAGCGGCCGCCAAGTGCGCACCCGACGTGGCTGGCGGCGGCGCCAGCAACGGCCCTCGGTATGGCCGGCCGAGCAAGGTGACGGTCAGGTGCGCCTGATTTACCGCGACAACCTGCAACACCGAGACGACATCGAAGAGGCGTATATCCATGCGTTGAGCAAGGCGCAAAAACGTGCGGTGATCGCCAACGCTTATTTCTTCCCCGGTTACCGGCTGCTGCGTGAGATCCGCAACGCCGCGCGGCGCGGGGTACATGTGCAATTGATCATGCAGGGCCAACCCGATGTGCTGCTGGCCAAGCTGGCGGCGCGCATGCTCTACGACTACCTGCTCAAGGACGGCGTGGTGATCCACGAATACTGCCAGCGCCCGCTGCACGGCAAAGTGGCGCTGGTGGATGACGAATGGAGCACCGTCGGTTCGAGCAACCTGGACCCGCTGAGTCTGGCGCTCAACCTGGAAGCCAACGTGCTGATCCGTGATCGTGCGTTCAACCAGCAGTTGTACGAACGTTTGGAGGCACTGGCGAACAACCACTGCAAGACCATGCCGGAGAACCGCAAGCCACGCCTGTGGCTGTGGCGCCTGACCGTGGGTTTCCTGGTGTTCCATGTGATGCGCCATTTCCCCGTGCTGACGGGTTGGCTGCCGGCCCATAAACCGCGTTTGAAACCTTTCGAGAGCCAGGCCCATGACCACTGAAACCGGCGGTTCACGCTTCAAGCGCTGGAAAAAACCGCTGACCATCGCGTTCTTCCTGCTGTTGATCGTGCTGTTCACGATGCTCGCGCGCCGCATCGACTGGAGCGAAGTGGTGCAGACCTTGGGCGACTTCAAGCTACGCACCCTGCTGATCGCCAGCGCGTTGACCCTATGCAGTTTCATCGTCTACGCCTGCTTCGACCTGATCGGCCGCACCTACATCCGCCAGCCGTTGCGCTGGAAACAGATTTTGCCGGTGGGCATTATCAGCTACGCGTTCAACCTCAACCTCAGTGCGTGGGTGGGCGGTATCGCCATGCGCTATAGGCTGTATTCGCGGCTGGGGGTGAGCACCAGCAATATCGCCAAGATCCTTGGTCTGAGCCTGGCCACTAACTGGTTCGGTTACATGGCCCTGGCCGGCGTGGTGTTCAGTAGCGGTCTGGTGACTCTGCCGCCGGGCTGGAAGTTGAGCAGCGGCGCCTTGCAGGGTGTGGGGGTGTTGCTGGTATTGGCGAGCCTGGGCTACCTGGCGGCCTGCCGGTTCTCGAAGAAGCGCGCGTGGTCGATCCGCGGTATCGAAATCAACCTGCCGTCGCTGCGCATGGCGTGCCTGCAATTGGCATTGGGTGCACTGAACTGGTCGTTGATGGCGGCGGTGATTTTCACCCTGTTGCCGGGCAAGCTGGACTACCCGCTGGTGCTCGGCGTGCTGCTGATCAGCGCGATTGCCGGGGTGGTTACGCATATCCCGGCCGGGCTCGGGGTGCTGGAGGCGGTGTTTATCGCGCTGCTGCAACACGAGGCATCGCGCGGCAGCCTGCTGGCCGGGCTGATTGCGTACCGGGCGATCTATTTTATCTGCCCGTTGCTGATTGCCTTGGTCATGTACTTGGGCGTTGAAGCCAAGGCCAAGGCGCTGCGGGTGAAGAAAACACCCGCATAGGCTTAGCGCGACTGGATGATGCTTAAGCGCTCGCCCACCACCATCTCGGTGATCCAGTCCACCAGGATCGAGGTATAAGCCTGCTGGGACACCGGATCGCTGAGGGAATGGTCGGCACCGTCGATGATGCGGTGGGTCAGCGAGTGAGTATGCCGGCATGCCGCGCGGTAACTCATGATGGTGGCATGGGGCACGTGGTCGTCGGTTTCCGATTCGACGATCAATACATCCCCGGTAAACACCGAGCACGCGTGCAGGGCACGATTGGTCTCGGCCTGCACCAGGGTGCTGCGGTAATCCATCAAATCAGCCTTATCCAGGTCGCGCTTGGGCTTGAGCCACTCCTGATCGCGGTACAGCGCCGGTACCCGCAACGCCAGCCAACGCACCGGGCGTAACGAGGTGAGGATTGCCGCCAAGTAACCGCCGTAGCTGGTGCCCACCACCGCCACCGCCGAGGTGTCGATGGCCGGGTGCGCGATCAATCGATCGTAGGCGGCCAGCAGGTCGCGCAGGTTGTCTTCGCGCGTCACCCGCGACAGCGGAATACCGGTGCCGGCGTGACCTCGCAGGTCGAAGGTCAGGCATACACAACCCAGCCCCGCAATACCTTTGGCCCGCTCCAGGTCACGCTCCTGACTGCCGCCCCAGCCGTGCACAAACAACACGCCGGGCACTTTGGATTTGGGGCTCAGGAATGTGCCGCTCATTTGTTCGTCGTCGATATCGATCGCAATGCTTTCGCTTCTAGCCGTCATAAGAATTGACCGTTACGTACTTGAGAAGAAATTCGCTGTGTTCCGCCGGGCCTCGGTACACCTCGATGGCATCCGCCGGCAGCGCTTGATCCTCGTAAGTCTCCACCGAGGACACGTAAATAGCCTTCAGGCCCGGATGGTTGATAAAGCTCTGTAGCGCGGCGACTTCCGCGCTGCTGGCACCGCCCATGCGCCAGGACTGTTCGAGCACGCCGCTGCGGCGCTGGCCCTGGCTGTCCAGGCCTTGGGCGATATCGTAGTTGCGCCGCGAGGCGTAGAACCCTGGGTAACATTGGTCGGCGGCGGCGTCGAATACCCTGGCCTGCTCGACCGCCAGGCGCACGTCGTCGGGCAGCGCCAGTGCAAGCAGGTCGGCATAGTCCCCAGGCACCACGAGCAGGTTAGAGCCCCCGTAGACCTCTTCGCCCTGCCCGTCCCGCGTCAGGTATTGCTGGCCGCAGTAACTGAGCACGTAATCGCCGATAAAGCTCTGGCCCACGCTGTGAGTGACGACGTCGTGCAGGTCCTGCTCCAGCACCACGCCGTTGTTGAACATTACCGCTGCTTCCGGGCGCGCCAGCACGGTATCCAGTTCGTCGAGGCTACGGATTACTTGTTGACCGCGCCCTGCGCAGGCATGCACGGGTTTCAGGCGAATCGGCCCGCTGTACAGCAGGCGCGTGGCAGCCTCCCGCGCATCGCCTAAGGCAAATACGCTGAGGCCGTCGAGCACCACATCGCGCACTTGCTCGCAGAACTGCGGCGACCAGCCCTCCGGTGCCTTGGCATCCGGGCCGAGCAAGCCATGGCTGATGGCTTTGGTGCAGATGAAAGCGTGATCCACATATCCGCCCCACAGATCGTCCGGACCTTGGATATTCAAAGCGCGGGCCTGTTCTTGGCCAACAATGGTTTGCGTGGGTAATAAGTAGAGATCGCGCCCCGCATGCTGCTGCGGGTCAAAGCTGCCCGCAAACTTGAGCCCAAGGATTTGCGCCAGCCAACGAGCCAGGGCGCGATTGGTGTCGACTTCATGCTGGGGCGCTCCATCGCGCGTGGAATGCGCCGCAACAGATTTTTTGCGTTGAATCGGGGTCATGCGTCCCCCTTGGCCATCCTGCCATGTGTGTAGAAGGACAGTTGCAGGGATCAGGCCAACCCCAAGTAGAGGGACAGCGCTGGCAAATCAGTCAGTTACGCTCAGAGCGATAGCCATTGGCCTGTTTGATTCTGCACGACCTCTTCTAGCGCCTCCGGCGTTCTGCACGATTCAAACGCCAAAACGACTACGGTAGTCGCTCGGCGCCAGGCCGGTGATCTTCTTGAAGGTGGCGCGAAAGGCACTGGGGTCTTGATAACCCACGGTCCAGGCGATGTGGTCGATGGTGCCATTGGTGAATTCCAGCATTTGCCGCGCCTTGCCAACCCGCAGGTGCTGGCAGTATTCAGTGGGCTTGAGCCCGGTGGCATTGCGAAAACGGCGAAGGAACGTGCGTTCTTCCAGTCCCGCCTGCTGCGCCATGGCTGCAACGGACACATCCACCGCGCCGCTGGCCTGCAACCAATGCTGGACCTTGAGAATCGCCCCATCGCCATGGCTGAGGATCGGCGCAAAGTTGCTGCCGCACTGGCTGGCGCTGTCGCTGTGCTCGATCACCAGGAAACGCGCGGTGTCGGCGGCGATACTCGGCCCCATCAGGCGGTCGACCAGGCGCAAGCCCAATTCGGACCAGGCCATCAGCCCGGCGGTGGTGATGAGGTCGCCGTCGTCCACAATCGGCTTATCCGCCTCCAACCGCACCGACGGGTACAGCGCGGCAAACGACTCGGCGGATGACCAATGGGTGGTGGCGCTGCGCCCGTCCAGCAGGCCGCTGCGCGCCAGCATGATCGAACCGATGCACACGCCACCGAGCACCGTACCGTCGGCATGCCTTTTACGCAGCCACGCCAGTAGAGTCGGCGGCGCCTGGTCGTCAGTGAAGCCACAAATCGAGGGCGGCACCAACACAGCTATCAGCGGCAGTTCCGGGCCGGGCTGGCTGTCGAATACCCGCACAGGTTCACCCTCGGCCTGCACTTGCCAATGGCTGATGCGCAGCAACGGTAGCTGGGTGGACGCATGCTCGGCAGCAATGCGATTGGCCACGCCGAACAGATCGGTCAAACCATGCACCGCGGCCAATTGCGCGCCCTGGTAGATCAGCACACCCAGCTCAACGGTGGAGCGTTCCACGGCCATTGTCAGTTTTCCCCCTGTTATTGTCGGTGCTGCCAATCCTCGGGCGCGGCGCCAGCTAAGATACTGGGCCCATCAACCCATCTCGAGGCAACCTCCATGGCCAAGCAGGCGCTCATCCTAATCGATATCCAGAACGACTACTTCCCCCAGGGCAAGTGGCCGCTCGACGGCGTGCAAGCCGCTGCCGACAAGGCGGCGCAGGTGCTGCAAGCCTTTCGCCAGGCCGGCGATGCGGTGATTCATGTGCGTCATGAGTTTACGTCCGAGGATGCACCGTTCTTCACTCCCGGCTCCGAAGGCGCACACCTGCACAGCCAGGTGCTCAATCAAGGCGATGAGCCAGTGGTGCTCAAGCATTTCGTGAACGCGTTTCGCGAAACCAACCTGCGCGCGTTGCTCGAACAACGCAGCATCACCGAACTGGTGGTAGTCGGCAGCATGAGCCATATGTGCATCGACGGCGTGGTGCGGGCTGCGGCAGACATGGGCTACACCGTCACCGTGATCCATGATGCGTGCGCCACCCGCGACCTGGAGTTCAACGGCCAAGTGATTCCCGCAGCGCAGGTGCATGGCGCCTATATGGCGTCACTGGCATTCGGTTATGCGGGCGTGGTGTCGGCGGATGAGTTTCTGACAGCGCAAACGGCGACGGCCTGACCGTCACCGTCAAGGGGCGCTTTAGCGCGTGGCGATGATGAACAGACGTGGAAACGGCAACAGCACGGTGCCGTCAGCCAGAGCCGGATAACCTTGGGTGATCCGCGCCTGGTATTCCTGTAGGAAAGCGACTCTTTCTTCGTCGGTCAACGGCGCAAGAAAAGGTCGCAGCCCTGTGCCCTTGAACCACTCCACCACGGCCCCATGATCGGCCAACGGATGTTGGTAGGTGGTGCGCCATACGTCGACCGTGCTGCAGTGCTTGCTCAGCAGTTCGTAGTAGTAGCCAGGCGCATGCCGCTCGTTGTGTTTGAAGCCACCAATCTTCGCCGCCCACGGGCCATCGGCAGCGACTTCGCGGGCGAGCCGGTGGGCAGGTTCATCAAGGTTGTCCGGCGTCTGCACGGCCAAGGTGCCGCCGGGCGTCAGTTGCTGGATCAGGTGCGGGTACAACGTAGCGTGGTCGGGCAGCCATTGCAGCGAGGCGTTGGCCAGAATCACATCGAAAGACTGGGACGGCTGCCACGCGCCAATATCCGCCAGTTCGAAACTCAAGGCAGGCAAACGCTTACGGGCGTCGATCAAC
Organism: Pseudomonas sp. S4_EA_1b; assembly: GCF_016307435.1. NCBI lineage: Bacteria > Pseudomonadati > Pseudomonadota > Gammaproteobacteria > Pseudomonadales > Pseudomonadaceae > Pseudomonas > Pseudomonas sp. S4_EA_1b. The sequence goes on from NZ_JAEILC010000033.1 coordinate 40,272, forward strand.
ATATCGCCGGAGCTGTCGATGCCAGTGATGTGCGCCTGCGGGAAACGCGCTGCCAATACTTCGGTGGAGTTGCCCGGGCCGCACCCCAGATCAATGGCCGTGCGCACCTCGACGGTGGGGATGGCGGCAACCAGATCACGCACCGGGCGGGTACGTTGCTGTTCGAACATCGTGTATTGCTTGGCTGACCAGGTCATCGCGGCTTTCCTTCGTTTGAGAGGATGGCCACAGCCTAAATCGTGTTAGCCATGAGAACAAACCTAGGATTATTGGCCCTCCCTGCGTGGTAAGGGGGTTGGTACATCAGAAACCCAACGGGGGTTTTCCATCGTGTCGCCCGAGAAACCGATCTAAACTCAGTTATGCCCCGTGCAGAATCGGCATCAGGGAGGCATTAGTAAAAACTGCCAGCGCAGTGTCCACGGACGATTTTTCTGGCCATCACCGCCAAATTAATCCGCATATCCATGGAGCTATGCCATGTCCTATCTAAAAACTCGCGAAGGCAATGATCTTTATTACAAAGACTGGGGCAGCGGTCAGCCCGTTGTGTTCTGTCATGGGTGGCCACTGAACAGCGACAGTTGGGAATCGCAGATGCTGCATTTCGCTAACAATGGTTTTCGCGCCATTGCACATGACCGCCGGGGGCATGGTCGTTCAAGCCAGCCCTGGGATGGCAATGACATGGACCATTACGCCGATGATTTGGCGGAGCTGATAGAACATCTGGATCTGAAAGAGGTAATTCTTTTCGGGTTTTCTACCGGCGGCGGCGAAGTCGCACGCTACATCGCTCGCCACGGCGTTGCGCGCGTAGCGAAGGCGGGTTTGATTTGCGCGGTCACGCCATTGATGCTTAAAACCGCCAGCAACCCACAAGGAACACCAATCGAAGTTTTCGACGGATTACGTGCCGACTCCATCGCCAATCGCTCGCAGCTTTATCTTGATCTGGCCAGCGGCCCATTTTTTGGATTCAACCGGGCGGGCGTCACACCCTCTCAAGGTTTAATTAATTCATTCTGGGCGCAGGGTGTGATGGGGGGGCATAAAAATACTTTTGATAGCATCAAAGCATTTTCGGAAACCGACTTCCGAGAGGACTTGAAACACTTCAGCATACCCACACTCATCATCCACGGCAGTGACGATCAAATAGTGCCGATACAGGCCTCTGCGTTGCAGACTAACTTCTTGATCCCGCACTCCGAGTTGCTGATCTACTCACGCGCGCCTCATGGTTTGACGGACACTCATAAGCAGCGGGTCAACACAGACATGCTGGCATTCGCCCTGCGTTAGGCGCAGTCCATACAAAAAAACCGCGCGGCTTTGTCAGCGGCGCGGTTTTTTTCAGCTCGCAGTGTTTGCCTTCAAGACGTCCTAGAACGGAATGTCATCATCAAAGCTGTCGAAATCCGCAGCCGGCTGGGGTGCCGCCTGCTGTGGCGCTGGACGCGACTCACGCTGAGGCTGCTGGCTTGGCTGTGGGCGCGACTGCTGTGGACGCGGTGCCGAGTTGGACATGCCGCCCTGGCCCTGTTGATCGCCCTGTGGACGGCCGCCCAGCAGTTGCATGGTGCCTTGCATGTCGACCACGATTTCAGTGGTGTAGCGCTTGATGCCGTCTTTTTCCCACTCGCGGGTCTGCAATTTGCCTTCGATGTAGACCTGCGAACCTTTGCGCAGGTATTCGCCGGCGATTTCCGCGACCTTGCCGAACATCGACACGCGGTGCCATTCGGTCTTCTCGACCTTCTGGCCGGTCTGCTTGTCGGTCCACTGTTCGCTGGTCGCCAGACTCAGGTTGGTCACGGCATTACCGTTAGGCAAGTAGCGAACTTCGGGATCCTGGCCGCATGTACCGACCAATATGACTTTGTTAACCCCACGGGCCATAACGTTCTCCTAAGCTGGGCGCGCTGTCGGCACTGGGTTGACCAGTTGCTCGAGCGTCGCGCGATCCAATAATTCGGTGTCCAATTTGATGTAGATCGCGGCTTCTTCCGCAACCACTACTGCGTCCGTTACTCCAACGACGGCCTTGAGGCGCTCGACCAAGCCAGCCTCGCGCATCGCTTCAGGCGATAACGGCAGGCGCAGGCTCGTCACATACGGAGGTTCGCGCATGGTAACAGCAAAGGCCAGCCAGAGGGCAGCCAGACCTGCGCACCCAAGGAACACAACCGACAAACCGCCATGCTGGAACATCCAGCCACCCATGATGCCGCCCAATGCGGAGCCCAGGAACTGGCTGGTGGAATACACCCCCATCGCCGTGCCCTTGCCGCCGGCCGGTGAAACTTTACTGATCAGCGAAGGCAGCGAAGCCTCCAACAGGTTGAACGCGGTGAAGAACACCACCGTGCCGATTACCAGCGCCCTCAGGCTATCGCCGAACTGCCAGAAGAATAGTTCAGTGAGCATCAATGTCGCGACGGCGCCCAGCAAAACACGTTTCATTTTGCGTCGCTTCTCGCCATAGATGATGAACGGGATCATGGCGAAGAATGAAATCAGCAACGCGGTCAGGTACACCCACCAGTGCTGCTCCTTGGGCAGACCGGCTTTTTGTACCAGGGCCAGGGGCAAGGCGACGAAGCTGCACATCAGCATGGCGTGTAATACGAAGATACCTAAATCCAGGCGCAGTAAGTCCGGGTGCTTGAGCGTCGGCAACAGCGCCTTGCGCGCAACGCCCGACTCGCGATGCTGCAGCGTGCCGGTGGAGCGCGGCACCATGAACGCCACGATCACGATACCGAACAATGCCATACCACCAGTGGCCAGAAACAAACCATGCAGACCAAAAGCGCGCGTCAGCAGCGGACCCACCACCATGGCCACGGCAAACGACAGGCCGATGGTCATGCCGATCATGGCCATGGCCTTGGTTCGATGCTGTTCGCGGGTCAGGTCCGATAGCAACGCCATCACCGCCGCCGAAATCGCCCCGGCGCCCTGTAGGATGCGGCCAGCGATCACGCCCCATATCGAATCGGATTGCGCTGCGAGTACGCTGCCAAGGGCAAATACGACCAGCCCGAGATAAATCACCGGACGACGACCAATGCGGTCGGAAATGATCCCGAACGGAATCTGAAAAATCGCCTGGGTCAGGCCGTAGGCACCAATGGCCAGACCAATCAAAGCGGGGGTCGCGCCTGCGAGATCCATCCCGTAGGTCGCCAGTACCGGCAATACCATGAACATGCCAAGCATACGGAAGGCGAACACCAGGGCCAGACCGCTTGCCGCGCGGGTCTCGCCGCTACTCATGCGTTCGCTGTGGGGATCGTGCATGGAAAAACCTCGTGTGAACCGGCGGCGATTCTACCAGTCCCATCGATTGAGAGGGTATATGCGGCGGTTTGCCGCGCAGCTTTCATGTAAGGCTGCAAGCGGCCTTTTGACAGTGTATATTCATCCAGTCTTTAGCCGTATACTCCGGCATTATTTACGCCCGCCGTGCGAGGCCATCTTGGACAAGATCCTGATTCGTGGGGCTAGAACCCACAACCTGAAGAACATCGACCTGACCCTGCCACGGGACAAACTGATCGTGATCACCGGCCTGTCCGGGTCCGGCAAATCGTCTCTGGCCTTCGATACGCTGTATGCCGAAGGTCAGCGTCGTTATGTGGAGTCGCTGTCGGCCTACGCCCGCCAGTTCCTGTCGATGATGGAAAAGCCTGACGTCGATACCATCGAAGGTCTGTCGCCAGCCATTTCCATCGAACAGAAGTCGACGTCCCATAACCCCCGTTCCACCGTGGGCACCATTACCGAAATCTATGACTATCTGCGCCTGCTGTATGCGCGGGTAGGTATCCCCCGCTGCCCGGACCACGACATTCCTCTGGAAGCCCAGACCGTCAGCCAGATGGTCGACCTGGTGTTGGCGCAGCCCGAAGGGGCTAAGCTGATGCTGCTGGCGCCGGTGATCCGCGAGCGCAAGGGCGAACATCTGTCCGTATTCGAAGAGCTGCGCGCCCAGGGTTTCGTGCGAGCTCGCATCAACGGCAAGCTCTATGAACTCGATGAAGCACCGAAGCTCGACAAGCAGAAGAAGCATTCTATCGATGTTGTAGTCGATCGCTTCAAAGTGCGGGCGGACCTGCAGCAACGCCTGGCTGAATCGTTTGAAACAGCGCTGAAACTGGCGGACGGTATTGCCCTGGTCGCACCAATGGATGACGAACCGGGCGAAGAAATCATCTTCTCCGCGCGCTTTGCCTGCCCGATCTGTGGCCACGCCATCAGCGAGCTGGAACCCAAGCTGTTCTCTTTCAACAACCCGGCCGGCGCCTGCCCGACCTGCGATGGTCTGGGGGTCAAGCAATTCTTCGACATCAAGCGCCTGGTCAATGGTGAGTTGACCCTTGCCGAAGGCGCGATACGCGGCTGGGATAGACGTAACGTCTATTACTTCCAGATGCTCGGTTCGCTGGCCTCCCACTATAAGTTCAGCCTGGAAGTGCCGTTCAACCAACTGCCAGCGGACCAGCAAAAGGTCATCCTAAATGGCAGCGGCTCGCAGAATGTCGACTTCAAGTACTTGAACGACCGAGGCGATATCGTCAAGCGTTCTCACCCGTTTGAAGGCATCGTGCCGAATCTGGAGCGCCGCTATCGCGAGACCGAATCGGCGAGCGTGCGCGAAGAATTGGCGAAGTTCCTCAGCACCCAGCCGTGCCCGGATTGCCGGGGTACGCGCCTGCGACGCGAGGCGCGTCATGTGTGGGTTGGTGAAAAAACCCTGCCGGCGGTGACCAATCTGCCGATTGGCGATGCCTGTGAGTACTTTGGTGAGCTAAAGCTCACCGGACGGCGCGGGGAAATTGCCGACAAGATTCTCAAGGAAATTCGTGAGCGTTTGCAGTTCCTGGTCAACGTCGGCCTGGACTACCTTTCGCTCGATCGCAGCGCGGACACGCTGTCCGGCGGTGAAGCCCAACGGATTCGCCTGGCCAGTCAAATCGGCGCAGGCCTCGTGGGTGTGCTTTATATCCTCGATGAACCGTCGATTGGTTTGCACCAGCGCGACAACGACCGGTTGCTGGGCACCTTGAAACACCTGCGCGATATCGGTAATACGGTGATTGTGGTCGAGCACGATGAAGATGCGATTCGCTTGGCGGATTATGTGGTCGACATCGGGCCGGGTGCAGGCGTGCATGGCGGGCATATTGTCGCCGAGGGCACGCCGGCCGAAGTCATGGCTCACCCGGATTCGCTGACCGGTAAGTACCTCTCGGGTCGAGTGAAGATCGAAGTCCCGGCCAAACGCACACCGCGCAACAAGAAGATGGCCCTGCACCTCAAGGGCGCGCGTGGCAATAACTTGCGCAATGTAGACCTGGAGATTCCACTGGGCCTGCTTACCTGCGTGACGGGTGTTTCCGGGTCAGGCAAGTCGACGCTGATCAACAACACGCTATTCCCTTTGAGTGCCACCGCCTTGAACGGCGCGACCACTCTGGAAGCGGCGGCACACGACAGCATCAAAGGCCTGGAACATCTGGATAAAGTGGTCGATATCGACCAGAGCCCTATTGGTCGCACGCCGCGCTCTAACCCTGCGACTTACACCGGGCTGTTTACCCCGATTCGCGAACTGTTCGCTGGGGTTCCGGAGTCGCGCTCCCGCGGCTACGGGCCTGGCCGGTTCTCGTTCAACGTCAAGGGTGGCCGCTGCGAAGCCTGCCAGGGCGATGGCTTGATCAAGGTAGAAATGCACTTCCTGCCGGACATCTACGTGCCCTGCGATGTATGCAAGAGCAAGCGCTATAACCGCGAGACCCTGGAGATCAAATACAAGGGCAAGAGCATCCACGAAACCCTCGAAATGACGATCGAGGAAGCGCGGGAGTTCTTCGATGCAGTTCCGGCACTGGCGCGCAAGCTGCAGACTTTGATGGATGTAGGCTTGTCGTATATCAAGCTCGGACAGTCGGCAACTACCCTGTCGGGCGGTGAGGCGCAACGGGTGAAGCTGTCTCGCGAACTATCAAAGCGCGATACCGGCAAGACCCTGTACATCCTGGACGAGCCGACCACCGGCCTACACTTCGCCGATATCCAGCAACTGCTGGATGTACTGCACCGACTCCGTGACCACGGCAATACCGTGGTAGTAATCGAGCATAACTTGGATGTGATCAAGACGGCCGACTGGCTGGTGGACCTCGGGCCGGAAGGTGGTTCCAAGGGTGGCCAGATCATCGCAGTGGGCACGCCGGAGCAGGTCTCCGAGATGCCTCAATCCCACACGGGTTACTACTTGAAACCTTTGCTGGAACGCGATCGGGCCTGATTTATCCGGCGCAATAAAAAGCCCCTGTCACCTTATTGGGTGACAGGGGCTTTTTCGTACCGGAAATCAGAACTGCGATTGCAGGTAGTTTTCCAGACCAATCAGCTTGATCAGACCCAGCTGTTTTTCCAACCAGTAGGTGTGATCTTCTTCAGTGTCGTTCAACTGCACACGCAGAATTTCGCGGGTGACGTAGTCGTTATGCTGTTCGCATAACTCAATGCCCTTGCAGAGCGCAGCACGAACTTTGTACTCAAGGCGAAGGTCGGCGGCGAGCATGTCAGGTACCGTGGTGCCCACATCCAGATCATCAGGGCGCATACGTGGCGTTCCCTCGAGCATCAAGATGCGGCGCATCAAAGCATCGGCGTGCTGTGCCTCTTCTTCCATTTCATGATTGATACGCTCGTAGAGCTCGGTAAAGCCCCAGTCCTCGTACATGCGCGAATGGATGAAATATTGGTCACGAGCTGCCAGTTCGCCCGTCAGCAACGTGTTGAGGTAATCGATTACGTCGGGGTGACCTTGCATCGCCCTACATCTCCCTGCTTGAAAGTCTGTAGTTTGAACCATGATGACGCGGAGGTCACGAGACCAACGGCAGAAAAGTGAAGATTTATCGCGAAAAGTAGCTGAAATAACGCAAAAACCGCCCAAATGAGGGCGGTTCTGCTTCTCGTTTAGAGTCAGTTAAGCGATACACCCAGCGCCTTTGCGATTGCTTCTCCGTAAGCTGGGTCTGCTTTGTAGAAGTGTCGCAACTGACGCTCAACGACATCACTCGAAACCCCAGACATCGCACCGGCAATGTTGTTGGTGAGCAGAGCTTTCTGCTCATCGCTCATCAGCCGGAAAAGCGCACCTGCGTGGCTGTAGTAGTCGGTGTCTTCGCGATGATCGTAGCGGTCCGCCGCACCGCTCAATGCCAATGCGGGTTCAGCATATTGAGGCGCTTGTTTCGGCGCGTCGGAATAGCTATTCGGTTCGTAGTTGGGAGCCGCCCCGCCATTACTACCGAATGCCATGGAGCCGTCACGCTGGTAGCTATTCACCGGGCTGCGTGGCGCATTCACTGGCAGCTGCTGGTGGTTGGTACCGACACGGTAGCGGTGCGCATCTGCATAAGCGAATACGCGACCTTGCAGCATACGGTCGGGAGACAACCCTACACCCGGAACCATGTTGCTTGGGCCGAACGCAGCCTGCTCTACTTCAGCGAAGTAGTTTTGCGGGTTACGGTTAAGCTCCAGCTCGCCAACTTCGATCAGCGGGAATTCCTTTTGCGACCATGTTTTGGTCACGTCGAAAGGATTTTCGTAATGAGCATTGGCCTGCGCCTCAGTCATGATCTGGATGCACACCCGCCATTTAGGGAATTCACCGCGCTCAATTGCGCTGAACAGGTCGCGCTGCGCGTAATCGGGATCTGTTCCCGCGAGGCGCGCGGCCTCTTCCGGCGCGAGGTTCTTGATGCCTTGCTTGGTCTTGTAGTGCCACTTGACCCAACGCCGCTCGCCTTGCGCGTTGATCAGGCTGTAGGTGTGGCTACCGAAGCCGTGCATATGACGGTAGCCATCAGGGATACCGCGGTCAGAGAACAAAATCGTGACCTGATGCAGCGCTTCGGGAGAATGCGACCAAAAATCCCACATCATTTGCGCGCTTTTCAGGTTGCTTTGCGGCAGGCGCTTTTGAGTGTGGATAAAGTCAGGGAATTTCAACGGATCGCGAATGAAGAATACCGGCGTGTTGTTACCCACGATGTCCCAGTTACCCTCTTCGGTATAGAACTTCAAAGCGAAACCGCGGGGATCGCGCTCAGTGTCAGCCGAACCACGCTCACCACCGACCGTAGAAAATCGCAAAAAGGTAGGCGTCTGCTTGCCAACCGCTTCGAAAAGCTTAGCACTGGTGTATTGGGTGATGTCGCGGGTCACGGTAAACGTGCCGTATGCGCCCGAGCCTTTGGCGTGTACGCGGCGCTCAGGAATGTTTTCACGGTTGAAGTGAGCAAGCTTCTCGATCAGATGAAAATCATCAAGAAGCAGAGGACCACGCGGGCCGGCCGAACGAGAGTTCTGGTTATCCGCAACGGGAGCACCGCTCGCGGTGGTAAGGATTTTATCCTGGCTCATGTTCAATTTTCCTCAGGTCAGATGTGGCACTGCCGGCTAATCGGCTTGAAGGAAGTATTGATCATCAACATGACACTGACAAATTCATTAAATCGTAAGCATCAATAGAAAATATCTACCAACAATTCCTATGCCCATGGTGCCAACTGCAATTTGAGGAAGCTTGTACCCTTCGCGCTTTTCTTGTGCGCACAAAAAACCGGGCACTAGGCCCGGTTTTTCGTTACAGACTGTCGTCTTACTCGGCGCTTACAGCTTCGCCAGCAGTAGCACGATCAACCAACTCGACGTACGCCATTGGCGCGTTGTCGCCAGCGCGGAAACCGCACTTGAGGATGCGCAGGTAGCCACCCTCACGGGTAGCGTAGCGCTTACCCAGGTCGTTGAAGAGCTTACCAACGATAGCTTTCGAACGAGTACGGTCGAAAGCCAGACGGCGGTTAGCCAGGCTGTCTGTCTTAGCCAAAGTAATCAGCGGCTCAGCAACGCGACGCAGTTCTTTAGCTTTCGGCAGTGTAGTTTTGATCAGCTCGTGCTCGAACAGCGACACCGCCATGTTCTGGAACATGGCCTTGCGGTGCGAGCTGGTACGGCTCAGGTGACGACCACTTTTACGATGACGCATGGTTCATTCCTTACCAAACTCACGTTCGGTGATTACGACGATCAGGCAGTCGCCTTGTCGTCCTTCTTAAGACTTGCAGGCGGCCAGTTGTCGAGGCGCATGCCGAGGGACAGACCGCGGGAGGCCAGAACGTCCTTGATTTCGGTCAAGGATTTCTTGCCCAGGTTCGGAGTCTTCAACAGTTCTACTTCGGTACGCTGAATCAGGTCGCCGATGTAGTAAATGTTTTCCGCCTTAAGGCAGTTAGCCGAACGTACAGTCAGTTCCAGATCGTCAACCGGGCGAAGCAGGATCGGATCGATCTCGTCTTCCTGCTCGATTACCACTGGTTCGCTGTCACCTTTGAGGTCCACGAACGCAGCCAACTGCTGTTGCAGAATGGTTGCCGCGCGGCGGATAGCCTCTTCAGGATCCAGGGTACCGTTGGTTTCCAGATCAATAACCAGCTTGTCCAGGTTAGTACGCTGTTCGACACGGGCGTTTTCCACCACGTATGCGATACGGCGAACCGGGCTGAACGAAGAGTCTAGCTGCAAGCGACCAATGCTGCGGCTTTCGTCTTCATCGCTCTGACGCGAGTCGGCCGGTTCATAACCACGACCACGAGCTACGGTGAGCTTCATGTTCAGGGCGCCGTTAGACGCCAGGTTAGCGATTACGTGATCGGGGTTAACGATCTCGACATCATGATCCAGCTGAATATCGGCAGCGGTAACCACCCCCGAACCCTTCTTCGACAAGGTCAGCGTAACTTCGTCACGGCCGTGCAGCTTGATAGCCAGACCTTTAAGGTTCAACAGGATTTCAATTACGTCTTCCTGTACACCTTCGATGGCGCTGTACTCGTGGAGCACACCGTCAATCTCGGCCTCGACTACTGCACAGCCGGGCATTGAGGACAACAGGATGCGGCGCAGCGCGTTGCCCAGGGTGTGGCCAAAACCACGCTCGAGAGGCTCGAGAGTGATCTTAGCGCGGGTTGGACTGACAACCTGCACATCAATGTGGCGGGGTGTCAGGAACTCATTTACCGAAATCTGCATGGATGCACCTATTTTCTAGCCCTTACTTGGAGTAGAGCTCGACAATCAGGCTTTCGTTGATGTCGGCGGACAGATCACTGCGAGCTGGAACGTTCTTGAAAACGCCCGACTTCTTCTCAGTGTCTACTTCTACCCATTCTACGCGGCCACGTTGGGCACACAGATCGAGAGCTTGGACAATGCGAAGTTGGTTTTTAGCTTTCTCGCGAACTGCGACCACGTCACCAGCACGAACCTGATAAGACGGAACGTTTACGGTCTGACCGTTAACGCTGATCGACTTGTGCGATACCAGCTGACGGGATTCGGCACGAGTCGAACCAAAGCCCATACGGTATACAACGTTGTCCAGACGGCATTCGAGCAGTTGCAGCAGGTTTTCACCGGTTGCACCTTTCTTGCCAGCAGCTTCTTTGTAGTAGCCGCTGAACTGACGCTCGAGAACGCCGTAGATACGACGGACCTTCTGCTTTTCACGCAGTTGGGTGCCGTAATCGGACTGGCGACCGCGGCGTTGGCCGTGGATACCAGGTGCTGCTTCGATGTTGCACTTCGATTCGATCGCGCGCACGCCGCTCTTCAGGAAGAGATCGGTGCCTTCGCGACGAGCGAGTTTGCATTTTGGACCAATGTAACGAGCCATTCTTTACAATCTCCTGGATTACACGCGGCGCTTCTTCGGCGGACGGCACCCGTTGTGCGGGATTGGCGTCACGTCGGTGATGCTGGCGATCTTATAGCCACAGCCGTTCAAAGCACGGACAGCAGACTCACGACCTGGACCTGGACCCTTGACGTTAACGTCGAGGTTTTTCAGGCCGTATTCCAGCGCAGCTTGACCAGCACGCTCAGCAGCTACTTGAGCAGCGAACGGGGTGGACTTGCGGGAACCGCGGAAACCCGAACCACCGGAGGTAGCCCAAGAAAGCGCGTTACCTTGACGGTCGGTGATGGTCACGATGGTGTTGTTAAAAGATGCATGGATGTGGGCGATGCCATCAACCACTGTCTTTTTAACTTTTTTACGAGGACGAGCAGCAGGTTTTGCCATGATAATTTTCCTGTCGATTCGCGGGGGCGATTACTTGCGGATCGGCTTACGCGGACCTTTACGGGTACGCGCGTTAGTCTTGGTACGCTGACCGCGTACTGGAAGACCACGACGATGACGCAGACCGCGATAGCAACCGAGGTCCATCAAACGCTTGATTTTCATGTTGATTTCGCGACGCAGGTCACCTTCAGTGGTGAACTTCGCCACTTCGCCACGCAGCTGTTCAATCTGCTCGTCGCTCAGATCCTTGATCTTAGCGGCTGGGTTTACCCCAGCAACTGCGCAAATTTTCTGCGCAGTAGTGCGACCAACACCATAGATGTAGGTCAGCGAGATAACAGTGTGCTTGTTATCTGGAATGTTAACGCCTGCAATACGGGCCATTCAGTGGGACTCCAATTGACAGCTACCTACGCCCCGGAAGCCAAGAAATAGGGCGCGAGATAATATCGCTGTAATAACAAATAATCAACCCGGCAGCGCACTAGCTGCCGGGCTTCAAGCGGATCACACTCAGCCTTGGCGCTGTTTGTGACGCGGTTCCGCGCTGCAAATTACTCGAACAACACCTTCGCGGCGAATAATCTTGCAGTTACGGCACAGCTTTTTCACCGATGCACGAACTTTCATCACCAACTCCTCGAACCTTATGGGTACTCAGCGCAACATGCCGCTGCCGTAACCCTTCAGGTTGGCTTTCTTCATCAGGGATTCGTACTGGTGCGAAACGAGGTGCGATTGTACTTGGGACATGAAGTCCATCACAACCACGACCACGATCAGCAACGAGGTCCCGCCAAGGTAGAACGGAACGTTTGCCGCAACCACCAGGAACTGGGGCAACAGGCACACGGCCGTCATATATAGAGCACCGAACAGGGTTAAACGAGTCAAAACGCCATCAATGTAGCGTGCAGACTGCTCACCTGGACGGATACCCGGAATAAAGGCACCGGACTTCTTCAGGTTTTCCGCTACGTCTTTCGGATTGAACATCAACGCCGTATAGAAGAAGCAGAAGAAAATAATCCCTGCACTAAACAGCAGAATATTCAACGGCTGACCAGGAGCGATCGACTGAGAGAGGTCCTGCAGCCAGCCCATATTTTCAGACTGACCAAACCAGGTACCGAACGAAGCCGGAAACAGCAAAATGCTGCTCGCGAAAATTGCCGGAATAACACCGGCCATATTCACTTTCAGCGGCAAGTGGCTAGTCTGCGCGGCAAAAACCTTACGGCCCTGCTGACGCTTGGCGTAGTGAACAGCAATACGACGCTGGCCACGCTCAATGAACACCACAAAACCGATAATCGCTACTGCCAGCAAACCGATGGCAACCAAGGCGAAGATATTGATATCACCCTGACGTGCAGACTCAAAAGACTGCCCAATCGCTCTCGGAAGACCGGCGACGATACCTGCGAAAATCAACATCGAGATACCGTTACCAACACCACGCTCAGTAATCTGCTCACCCAGCCACATCATGAACATTGCACCAGCCACAAAAGTGGAAACTGCAACGAAATGGAAGCCAAAGTCACCAGTGAACGCAACACCCTGCCCGGCCAGGCCAACGGACATGCCGATAGCTTGAACCAGTGCGAGGATGACAGTGCCGTAGCGGGTGTACTGGCTAATCTTGCGACGGCCAGCTTCACCTTCCTTCTTCAACTGCTCCAGCTGCGGGCTGACGGCGGTCATCAGTTGCATGATGATCGATGCCGAAATATACGGCATGATCCCCAGCGCAAAGATGCTCATCCGCTCCAGCGCGCCGCCGGAAAACATGTTGAACAAGCTAAGAATGGTCCCCTCATTCTGTCGAAACAGGTCTGCGAGTCGGTCCGGGTTGATACCTGGAACCGGGATGTGTGCGCCTATTCGGTAGACGATAATCGCCAGGAACAGAAAACGCAGACGAGCCCAGAGTTCAGACATACCGCCTTTGCCGAGCGCAGAGAGAGCACCTTGCTTAGCCATTTATTCCTCGAACTTGCCGCCAGCTGCTTCGATAGCCGAACGCGCACCTTTGGTGGCGCCGATTCCCTTGCCGATAGTGACAGCGCGAGTCACTTCACCGGACAGCATGATTTTCACACGCTGTACGTTGACGTTGATCACGTTGGCATCTTTCAGGGTCTGCAGAGTAACGATGTCGCCTTCCACTTTAGCCAGCTCGGACAGACGCACTTCTGCGCGATCCATGGCTTTCAGGGATACGAAACCGAACTTAGGCAGGCGACGATGCAACGGCTGTTGACCGCCTTCAAAGCCTGGAGCGATGGTACCACCGGAGCGGGAGGTCTGACCTTTGTGGCCACGGCCACCAGTCTTACCCAAACCGCTACCGATACCACGGCCCGGACGATGCTTTTCGCGACGGGAACCCGGCGCTGGACTCAGATCATTGAGTTTCATCGATTAACCCTCGACACGCAGCATGTAGTAAGCCTTGTTGATCATCCCGCGATTCTCGGGAGTATCCTGGACTTCTACAGTGTGACCGATGCGACGCAGACCCAGACCCTTAACACACAGTTTGTGGTTAGGGATGCGGCCGGTCATGCTTTTGATCAGCGTTACTTTAACGGTAGCCATGATCAGAAAATCTCCTGGACGCTTTTGCCACGCTTGGCGGCAATGGATTCAGGGGACTGCATAGCTTTCAAACCTTTGAAAGTGGCGTGAACCACGTTTACCGGGTTAGTCGAGCCGTAGCACTTGGCCAGAACGTTCTGAACACCAGCAACTTCGAGGACAGCACGCATAGCGCCACCAGCGATGATACCGGTACCTTCAGAAGCAGGCTGCATGTACACCTTCGAAGCGCCATGGGCGGACTTCATTGCGTACTGCAGGGTGGTTCCGTTCAGATCAACTTGGATCATGTTGCGACGAGCAGCTTCCATTGCCTTCTGGATCGCAGCAGGCACTTCACGCGACTTGCCACGGCCGAAGCCAACACGCCCTTTACCATCACCAACCACGGTCAACGCGGTGAAAGTGAAGATACGGCCGCCTTTAACGGTTTTGGCTACGCGGTTAACTTGAACCAGCTTCTCAATGTAGCCTTCGTCGCGCTTTTGGTCGTTATTTGACATAACTTAGAACTCCAGCCCAGCTTCACGAGCAGCATCAGCCAACGCTTTAACGCGGCCGTGGTACTTGAAGCCAGAGCGGTCGAAAGCCACTTGCGAGACGCCAGCGGCCTTAGCACGCGTAGCGACCAGCTGGCCAACCTTTGTGGCCGCGTCGATGTTGCCAGTGGCACCATCACGCAGTTCTTTATCCAAAGTCGAGGCGCTTGCCAGGACTTTGTTGCCGTCGGCCGTGATGACCTGGGCGTAGATGTGCTGCGACGAGCGGAACACGCAGAGACGCACGACTTCGAGTTCGTGCATTTTCAGGCGTGCTTTGCGAGCGCGACGCAGTCGAGTAACTTTTTTGTCGGTCATTTGCTATGCCCTACTTCTTCTTGGCTTCTTTACGACGGACGACTTCGTCCGCGTAGCGCACACCTTTGCCTTTGTACGGCTCTGGTGGACGGAAGTCGCGGATCTCAGCAGCCACTTGACCTACCAGCTGCTTATCGATGCCCTTGATCAGGATATCGGTCTGGCTAGGAGTCTCAGCGGTGATGCCTTCCGGCAGTTCGTAATCCACTGGGTGCGAAAAGCCAAGGGCCAGGTTCAAAACCGTGCCTTTTGCTTGCGCTTTGTAACCAACACCGACCAGCTGGAGCTTACGCTCGAAGCCTTGGCTTACGCCTTGGACCATGTTGTTCACCAACGCACGCGTGGTACCGGCCATTGCGCGAGTCTGTTGATCGCCATTGCGAGCAGCGAAACGCAGCTCACCAGCTTCTTCAACGATCTCAACGGACGAATGGATGTTCAGTTCAAGAGTACCCTTGGCACCCTTCACCGAAAGCTGTTGGCCTGCGAATTTGACTTCGACACCGGCTGGCAGCTTAACGGGGTTCTTAGCGACGCGAGACATGCTTATCCCCCCTTAGAACACAGTGCAAAGAACTTCGCCGCCGACACCGGCAGCGCGCGCAGCACGATCCGTCATCACACCTTTGTTGGTGGAGACGATAGACACGCCCAGACCGCCACGAACTTTCGGCAGATCTTCAGCGGACTTGTACTGACGCAGGCCTGGACGGCTAACGCGCTTCACTTCCTCGATGACCGAACGGCCTTCGAAGTACTTCAGCTCGATGGACAGCAGTGGCTTGGTTTCGCTGCTGATCTGATAACCCGCAATGTAGCCTTCGTCTTTCAGGACTTTGGCAACAGCTACCTTCAACTTGGAAGATGGCATGCTTACGACGGACTTTTCAGCCATCTGGGCATTACGGATACGAGTTAGCATGTCCGCTAACGGGTCCTGCATACTCATGGGCTAGACGCTCCTAATACAAAAAAATTAGCCTTGCGGCTACATATGTCGCCGAGAATCTCCGGGCATAGAAAACACGGGCTCAGGCGAGCCGGGTATTCTAGACACACTCCGGAAATGAAACAAGCCCCAAAAGGGGCTTGTTCCAGATTCAAGGTCACCGGCGGTCAGTATCTTGCGATACCAACCGCCTGGACTCTGAAAGTACTTACCAGCTGGCTTTAACCAGACCTGGGACGTCACCACGCATTGCCGCTTCACGCAATTTGTTACGGCCGAGGCCGAACTTGCGGTAAACGCCGTGTGGACGACCGGTCAGGCGGCAGCGGTTACGCATGCGCGAAGCGCTTGCGTCACGTGGCTGCTTCTGCAGAGCTACTGTAGCTTCCCAACGCGCTTCTGGACTTGCGTTCAGATCAACGATGATTGCTTTCAGTGCTGCACGCTTCTTGGCGTACTTGGCAACCGTGAGCTGACGCTTCAGCTCGCGGTTTTTCATGCTCATCTTGGCCATGGTCCTACTCCAATCAGTTGCGGAACGGGAATTTGAAAGCACGCAACAGGGCGCGACCTTCATCATCGTTCTTGGCAGTGGTGGTCAGGGTGATGTCCAGACCGCGGAGAGCATCGATCTTGTCGTAGTCGATTTCCGGGAAAATGATCTGCTCTTTCACGCCCATGCTGTAGTTGCCACGACCATCGAAGGACTTGGCATTCAGGCCGCGGAAGTCGCGAACCCGAGGCAGGGAGATCGACAGCAGACGATCCAGGAATTCGTACATACGCTCACGGCGCAGAGTTACCTTGACGCCGATCGGCCAACCTTCACGGACTTTAAAGCCAGCGATGGATTTCCGAGCGTAGGTCACAACGACTTTTTGGCCGGTGATCTTTTCCAGGTCAGCAACAGCATGCTCGATGACTTTTTTGTCGCCGATCGCTTCGCCCAGACCCATGTTCAGGGTGATTTTGGTAACGCGCGGAACTTCCATCACGTTCCCGAGCTTAAGTTCTTCCTTAAGCTTGGGGGCGATTTCCTTCCGGTAAATCTCTTGTAGTCGTGCCATGGTCTTATCTACCTAGCAGTGTTCAAGCATCAACCGCTTTTTGGGTCGACTTGAAGACACGAATTTTCTTACCGTCTTCTACTTTGAAACCAACACGATCAGCCTTGTTGGTTTCGCCGTTGAAGATGGCGACGTTAGAAGCGTGCAGAGGCGCTTCTTTCTCGACGATACCGCCCTGTACGCCCGACATCGGGTTAGGCTTGGTATGACGCTTGACCAGGTTCAGACCACCTACAACCAGACGGTCGTCAGCGAGAACCTTCAGCACCTTACCGCGCTTACCTTTGTCTTTGCCGGCGATCACGATGATCTCGTCGTCACGACGAATCTTTTGCATGTCGGATCTCCTTACAGCACTTCTGGGGCGAGCGAGACGATCTTCATGAACTTCTCAGTACGAAGTTCACGGGTCACTGGCCCAAAGATACGGGTGCCGATCGGCTCTTGCTTGTTGTTCAGAAGAACAGCAGCGTTGCCATCAAAGCGGATAATGGAGCCATCAGCACGGCGTACGCCGTGACGAGTGCGGACTACAACAGCAGTCATCACTTGGCCTTTTTTCACCTTACCGCGAGGAATTGCTTCCTTCACGGTAACTTTGATGATGTCACCGATACCAGCGTAACGACGATGGGAGCCACCCAGCACCTTGATGCACATAACACGGCGAGCGCCGCTGTTATCGGCCACATCGAGCATGGATTGAGTCTGAATCATATAATTTCTCCGACCCCTAGTCCTTAGACTTCCACAGCGCGTTCGAGAACATCAACCAATGCCCAAGACTTGGTCTTGGCAAGCGGACGAGTTTCACGAATAGTGACTTTGTCGCCGATGTGGCACTGATTGGTTTCGTCGTGCGCGTGCAGCTTAGTCGAACGCTTAACATATTTACCGTAGATCGGGTGCTTAACGCGACGCTCGATCAGAACGGTGATGGTTTTGTCCATCTTGTCGCTGACAACACGGCCAGTCAGCGTACGGACAGTCTTTTCGGCTTCAGCCATGATCACTTACCTGCCTGCTGGTTGAGCACAGTCTTCACGCGAGCGATGTCACGCTTAACTTGCGAGAGCAGATGAGACTGCCCCAACTGGCCAGTTGCTTTCTGCATGCGCAGATTGAACTGGTCGCGCAGCAAGCCGAGCAGTTGCTCGTTCAGCTGCTGTGCGGATTTTTCACGAAGTTCATTCGCTTTCATCACATCACCGTCCGTTTAACAAAGGAGGTGGCGAGTGGCAGCTTTGCAGCAGCCAGGGCGAAAGCCTCACGCGCCAGCTCTTCAGAAACACCCTCGATTTCATACAGGACTTTGCCTGGCTGAATCTGGGCTACCCAGTACTCCACGTTACCCTTACCTTTACCCATCCGCACTTCGAGAGGCTTCTTGGAGATCGGCTTGTCCGGGAATACACGGATCCAGATCTTGCCGCCACGTTTTACGTGACGGGTCAGAGCACGACGTGCTGACTCGATCTGACGAGCGGTGAGACGACCACGAGCTACAGACTTCAGCGCGAACTCGCC
The DNA here is from genome assembly GCF_016307435.1 of Pseudomonas sp. S4_EA_1b. Taxonomy (NCBI): domain Bacteria; kingdom Pseudomonadati; phylum Pseudomonadota; class Gammaproteobacteria; order Pseudomonadales; family Pseudomonadaceae; genus Pseudomonas; species Pseudomonas sp. S4_EA_1b. The sequence continues at coordinate 58,452 of NZ_JAEILC010000033.1, forward strand.
GAAGCTGACTTTGCTACCGCGCTGAGCCAGACCACGGTTGTGGCCTGTCATCTGCTTGCGGAACTTCGTACGCTTAGGTTGCAACATTTGGCGTACCCCTTACTTAGCAGCTTTTTTACGAGGCGCTGGTGCTTGTGGTTTCAGTTCTTCTTGGCGACCACCAATTACTTCGCCTTTGAAGATCCAAACCTTTACACCGATCACACCGTAAGTGGTGTGAGCTTCGTAGTTGGCATAGTCGATGTCGGCACGCAGGGTGTGCAATGGCACACGACCTTCGCGATACCATTCAGTACGTGCGATTTCAGCACCGCCGAGACGACCGCTCACTTGGATTTTGATGCCTTTGGCACCAATGCGCATGGCGTTCTGTACGGCGCGTTTCATAGCGCGACGGAACATTACGCGACGCTCCAGCTGCTGAGCTACGCTCTGCGCAACCAGCATACCGTCGAGCTCCGGCTTGCGGATCTCTTCGATATTGATGTGCACAGGCACACCCATTTGCTTGGTCAGGTCCTGACGCAGTTTCTCAACATCTTCACCTTTCTTCCCGATAACGATACCTGGACGAGCGGTGTGAATGGTGATACGTGCAGTTTGCGCCGGACGATGGATATCGATACGGCTTACGGACGCGCTTTTTAGTTTGTCTTGGAGATACTCACGCACCTTCAGATCAGCGAACAAATAGTCCGCATAAGTCCGACCGTCTGCGTACCAGACGGAGGTGTGCTCCTTGACGATTCCCAGGCGAATGCCAATGGGATGTACTTTCTGACCCATCTCTTCGACTCCGTTACTTGTCAGCAACCTTGACAGTGATATGGCAAGACCGCTTGACGATGCGATCAGCACGGCCTTTGGCACGTGGCATGATGCGCTTCAGCGAACGCCCTTCGTTGACGAAAACGGTGCTGACTTTAAGGTCATCAACGTCTGCGCCTTCGTTATGCTCGGCGTTGGCTACGGCCGACTCCAGCACTTTCTTCATGATCTCGGCGGCTTTCTTACTGCTGAAAGCCAACAGGTTGAGCGCTTCGCCCACCTTCTTCCCGCGGATCTGGTCGGCGACCAAGCGGGCTTTCTGGGCGGAGATTCGAGCGCCCGACAACTTAGCGGCTACTTCCATTTCCTTACCCCTTAACGCTTGGCTTTCTTGTCTGCCACGTGCCCACGATAAGTGCGGGTACCGGCAAACTCGCCCAGTTTGTGGCCGACCATGTCTTCGTTAACGAGAACGGGGACGTGTTGACGACCGTTGTGTACTGCGATGGTCAAACCGACCATTTGTGGCAGGATCATCGAGCGACGCGACCAGGTCTTAACTGGTTTGCGATCGTTCTTTTCCGCCGCCACTTCGATCTTCTTCAGTAGGTGAAGATCAATAAAAGGACCTTTTTTCAGAGAACGTGGCACTGTCGTATCCCTCTATTTACTTGCGACGACGGACGATCATTTTGTCGGTACGCTTATTACCACGAGTCTTCGCGCCCTTAGTCGGGAAGCCCCATGGCGATACCGGATGACGACCACCAGAGGTACGACCTTCACCACCACCGTGTGGGTGGTCAACCGGGTTCATGGCAACACCACGAACGGTTGGGCGAACGCCACGCCAGCGTTTGGCACCAGCTTTACCCAGCGAACGCAGGCTGTGCTCGGAGTTCGAGACTTCGCCCAGGGTCGCACGGCATTCAGCCAGTACTTTACGCATCTCACCAGAACGCAGACGCAGGGTCACGTAGACACCTTCACGAGCGATCAGCTGTGCAGAAGCACCAGCGGAACGAGCGATTTGCGCGCCTTTACCTGGCTTCAATTCGATGCCGTGTACGGTGCTACCAACTGGAATGTTACGCAGCTGCAGAGCGTTGCCCGGCTTGATCGGTGCCAAAGCACCTGCGATCAGCTGGTCGCCAGCGCTCACGCCTTTAGGGGCGATGATGTAGCGACGCTCGCCATCTGCGTACAGCAGCAGAGCGATGTGAGCAGTACGGTTTGGATCGTATTCGATACGCTCGACAGTGGCAGCGATGCCATCTTTGTCGTTACGACGGAAGTCGACCAGACGATAATGCTGCTTATGGCCACCACCGATGTGACGAGTGGTAATACGACCATTGTTGTTACGACCACCAGACTTCGATTTCTTCTCGAGCAGCGGTGCGTGAGGAGCGCCTTTATGCAGCTCCTGGTTGACCACCTTGACCACAAAACGGCGGCCAGGGGAAGTCGGTTTGCATTTAACGATTGCCATGATGCACCCCTTCCTTACTCAGCACTGCTGCTGAAATCGAGATCTTGGCCTGGCTGAAGGGAGATAACTGCCTTCTTCCAGTCATTACGCTTGCCCAGACCGCGAGCAGTGCGCTTGCTCTTACCCAGAACGTTCAGGGTAGTAACACGCTCTACTTTCACGCTGAACAGGCTTTCGACGGCCTTCTTGATTTCCAGCTTGGTTGCGTCAGTTGCAACCTTGAAAACGAACTGGCCTTTCTTGTCAGCCAGAACCGTAGCCTTTTCGGAAACGTGCGGGCCAAGCAGAACTTTAAATACGCGTTCCTGGTTCATCCCAGCAGCTCCTCGAATTTCTTCACGGCCGACACGGTGATCAACACCTTGTCGTATGCGATCAGACTAACTGGATCGGAACCTTGCACGTCACGTACATCAACGTGTGGCAGGTTACGAGCAGCCAGGTACAGGTTCTGATCAACAGCTTCAGACACGATCAATACGTCGGTCAGGCTCATGTTGTTCAGTTTGCCCAGCAGATCTTTGGTTTTTGGACTTTCAACAGCGAAGTCCTGAACCACGACCAGGCGATCAGTACGCACGAGTTCAGCAAGGATGGAGCGCAGAGCTGCGCGATACATCTTCTTGTTGAGCTTCTGAGAATGATCCTGCGGACGAGCTGCAAAAGTAGTACCGCCGCCGCGCCAGATTGGGCTACGGATAGTACCGGCACGAGCACGGCCAGTACCTTTCTGACGCCAAGGGCGCTTACCGCCACCACGAACGTCGGAACGGGTCTTTTGCTGCTTGCTACCTTGACGGCCGCCGGCCATGTAGGCCACGACTGCTTGGTGAACCAGCGTCTCGTTGAATTCGCCGCCAAATGTCAGTTCGGAAACTTCGATCGCTTGAGCGTCATTTACATTTAATTGCATGTCAGCTTCCCCTTAACCGCGAGCCTTGGCCGCTGGACGTACAACCAGGTTGCCGCCAGTAGCGCCAGGAACAGCACCCTTGACCAACAACAGATTGCGTTCAGCGTCGACGCGCACTACTTCGAGGGACTGCACGGTCACGCGCTCAGCGCCCATATGACCGGACATTTTCTTGCCCTTGAATACACGACCAGGAGTCTGGCACTGGCCAATAGAGCCCGGGACGCGGTGGGAGACGGAGTTACCGTGAGTGTTGTCTTGGCCACGGAAATTCCAACGCTTGATCGTACCCTGGAAGCCTTTACCTTTGGACTGACCGGTTACATCAACCAGTTGACCAGCAGCGAAGATTTCAGCGTTGATCAGATCGCCAGCCTGGTAGTCGCCATCTTCAAGACGGAACTCCATAACAGTACGACCAGCTGCAACGTTCGCTTTAGCGAAGTGACCTGCTTGAGCAGCAGTCACGCGCGAAGCACGACGCTCGCCTACAGTGACTTGCACTGCACGATAGCCATCGGTTTCTTCAGTTTTGAACTGGGTGACGCGATTCGGCTCGATCTCAATGACCGTGACCGGAATGGAGACACCTTCTTCGGTGAAAATACGGGTCATACCGCATTTACGACCGACTACACCAATAGTCATGTTGTAAACCTCATGAGTGTACGGGGCTTTCACCCGCTATGGCCGCCCATTTCAGAGCGTTACACGGCTAAGACCCAAGTCTTAGCCGAGGCTGATCTGTACTTCCACACCGGCCGCCAGATCGAGCTTCATAAGAGCATCAACGGTTTTATCCGTTGGCTGGACGATGTCCAGTACGCGCTTATGAGTACGGATCTCGTACTGGTCACGCGCGTCTTTGTTGACGTGCGGAGAGACCAGAACGGTGAACCGCTCTTTACGGGTAGGCAGTGGAATTGGACCACGCACTTGAGCACCAGTACGTTTCGCGGTTTCCACGATTTCCTGGGTGGATTGGTCGATCAGGCGATGGTCAAAAGCCTTCAACCTGATACGGATTTGCTGATTTTGCATTGGATTTCAGACTCCGGCTGCTATTCCCACCGAGCGCAATACGCCCGTTAAAAGGAGGCGCAATTCTATAGACGGCCCCGATAGGTGTCAACCCAATCGGCATAGGGGACGGC
>NZ_JAEILC010000034.1:0-85759 GCF_016307435.1 Pseudomonas sp. S4_EA_1b
TTTTTACACACTCTGGGCCAGAAGCGGTCATTTAAAAAAAGACGGCTTCTGGCTCAGCATTTCCACAGTAGGTTGCAAGGATCGGTCAGCGGTGAAGCAGCACTGCGTCCTGAATACCAAGGCTTAGCCAAATGGGCCCGAGTGCGATCAATCAGTGATCATGAATAAATGTTAAATAGCTGACCAACGCTTCAGTGGCTGTGGTCATGAGGCGCAACAGCAGGACCAACGCCATATTCCTCGTCCGTAACCTTTTCCAACCATTCAACGTTTTTGCCATTCAACGCTTCTTGCACCGCAATGTGAGTCATTGAGGTGGTGGCGGTTGCGCCGTGCCAATGTTTGTGGCCGGGCGGGCACCAGATGACGTCGCCTGCACGAATCTCGACGATGGGCTCGCCTTCGCACTGCGTCCAGCCGCAGCCGGCGGTGACGATCAGGGTCTGTCCGAGCGGGTGGGTGTGCCAGGCAGTGCGTGCCCCGGGTTCGAAGGTCACACTGGCAACGGACACTCGGGCCGGTTCCGGCGGGAAGTTCAGGGGGTCGATCCTCACAGTACCGGTGAACCACTCCTCCGGGCCTTTGATGGAGGGCTGCGAACCTGGGCGTTTGAGTTCCATGACTTTTCCTTTCGTTTCGGTGTTGGTTTTGAGGTGTGTATGCAGCGGTGACCTGGGTCAGGCCGCTGCAATGCCGACTGATATCAGCGATGTCCGCCATCAGGCCTGATCAGGCAGCGCGTATGCCACGATGTAGTCTCCTTTTTGCGTAGTGGCGGAGTTGCCGCCCGCGCTGATGAGCACGAATTGCCTGCCGGTCTTGGGCGAGACGTAGGTCATTGGCGTCGCCTCAGCGCCGACCGGCAAACGTCCCTTCCAGAGTTCTTTGCCCGTGCGCACATCGAAGGCGCGGATGTAGAAATCCTGAGTGCCGGCCATGAACACCAACCCTGTCGAGGTGGTGATCGGACCACCCCGAGTAGGCATACCGATTGGCATCGACAAATGGGTTGCAATACCCAACGGACCGGTTTGCTCGGTCGTACCCAAGGGCGTTGACCATGCAATCTTGCGCGTCGCCAGATCAATGGCCGTGAGAGTGCCATAAGGCGGTTCCTGGCATGGGATGCCCAGCGGCGAGAGGAAGCGACCTTGCTCGATACCCCACGGAGTGCCCGCCTGCGGCGCGTTGCCTTCATGGCCACCGCCACTGAGGGTTTTCTCGTCGTAGGCGGCGCGTGGAATCATGCGATTCCAGATGGCAACGCGGGTGTCGTTGACGATCATGTAGCCAAGGTTTTCAGCGATGGAAACCGAACCCCAGTTCATGCCTCCCAACCAGCTCGGATACTGAATCGTCAGGCGCTCGCTCGGAGGCGTGAATTCACCCTCATAGCGCGCCTTGCGAAAATCGATTCGGCAGATCAACTGATCCAGCGGCGTGAGACCCCACATGCGCTTTTCGCTCAGAGGCTCGGTGCCAATGGACGGCATGCCCACAGAGTATGGCTGCGTCGGTTCGGTACGATCGTCAGCCACGCCGCCCTGTGGAACCGGTCGTTCCTCGACCTGCGCTATCGGGGTGCCGGTGCGACGGTCAAGCATGAAAATCTGGCCGCGCTTGGTGGTCTGGATGAGCGCCGGGAGCATGCCGCCATGGCCATCCGGAACGTCATAAAGCGCTGGCTGCGAGGGTACGTCGTAGTCCCACAGATCATGATGAACGGTCTGGAAACGCCAGCGTTCGCGGCCGGTAGCAATGTCCAGCGCGACGATGGAAGAGGAATAGCGATCATCGGCTTCGGTGCGATGGCCGCCCCAAAAATCCGGGGTCGCGTTGCCGGTCGGCAGGTAGATCAAACCCAGCGCATCATCGAAGGCAGGTGTGGACCAGACATTCGGTGTGCCGGGGGTGTAGGTTTGACCTTCTGGCGGCTCACGCGTAATCGCCGGATTACCCAGATCCCAGGCCCAGGCGAGTTGCCCGGTTCGCGCATTGAACGCGCGGACTACGCCAGACGGTTCGCCGGTTTTCTGGTTGTCCCACACCAGCCCGCCGACAACGATCAGATCACGAACCACTGTGGGTGCCGCAGTCGGAAAATACAGATCCTGATCCTGGCCTCCCATGCCGATGCGCAAACTCACGCTGCCATGGTCGCCAAAGTCAGTACAGGCCTGCCCGGTCCGCGCATCCACTGCGACCAGTCGTGCATCGACGGTGGTGGCGATGATCCGTCGCGCACAGGCTTGCGGGCCAGCAGCCGTGACAGTGGCGGCCTGCTCAGGTGTCGCGTCGTAGTAACCCACGCCGCGACAGCGCGGGTAGGTGTTGTTGGCTTGCACCTTGGGATCGTGATGCCAGATCTCCTTGCCGGTGTCGGCGTCGAGCGCGAACAACTGACTGGACTGGGTGCAGCCGTAGACCATGCCGTTGACATGAAGCGGCGTCACGACATGGCCCTGGCTGCCTGCGGGAATTTCGCCTGTCCGGTAAGTCCACGCCACCTTCAGACCCGATACGTTCTGCGGTGTGATCTGGTCGACCACCGCATGGCGTGTGCCTGAAGGTGTGTGACCGAAATAGCGCCAGTCGGTCGCAGGCTCAACCGTTCCGACTGCCTTGCCCGGCACAGGCGCTGGCGTTCCGTCAGCCGTCTGGATAGGCTGCGGTTGCAGCGCCGTGTAAAAGGTTACGCCCAGACCAACCGCCACCACTGCCGCCGTAAGGTATGCCAGCGGTGCCGATGCGGGACGTCGGCGAGCCCGCAGATGCGGGGCCGCCAGCAGCACAAAAACCAACGCCACGCCCAACGCGAACAGCCGGGAAAACAGTGGCCAGAACGCCAGGCCCACATCCCACACCGACCAGACGACCGACGCGGCGAACACCAGCAGATACACCACCGCTCCCGGTAACCGCTGCCGTATCAAAAACAGGCCGCTGACAAACAGTCCCGCTCCCGCCAACGCGAAATACCAAGACCCGCCCAGCACGACGAGATACCCGCCCCCCACAAGCAACGCCAAACCAACAAGTAAGACGACGATACCGAGGATGATCAGCAGTGCAGTTGTTAACCTGGAAGTGCTCAATGGCGGCATGGGTCTGGGTTCCTTTCAGATGATTTCAGGCGAAGCGTGGCCACGACTTCAACAAGGTTGAAATCTGAAATCCGGGGTTTTGTCGTTAGGCGTCAGGTGTATGCGGCTGCAATCACATCAGCGCATGATGAACCCGCCGTCCACGGAGATGGACTGGCCAGTGACATAGCTTGAAGTCGAACTGCTCAGCCAGAGCACGGCATCGGCAATCTCTTCAGGTTTTCCATGACGGCCCATCGGAATCATCCGGGTCATGCCAGCTAGCGCGTCACCCTGCCCCGCTGCGACCATCTGATCGGCCATCGGCGTCCATATCAGCCCTGGGCAGACCGCGTTAATGCGGATGTTGCGAGCGGCGTATTCCAGGGCCGCGCTCTTGGTCAGGCCGATCACGCCGTGCTTCGCCGCGTGATAGTTGGCACGCTCGGCACCACCCACCAGGCCACCCAAAGACGAGCAATTGACGATGGTGCCGCTGCCTTGGCGGCGCATGTGTTCCAATTCGAACTTCATGCAGCTCCAGACGCCGCGCAGGTTGACCGACATGACCTTGTCGTAGTCCTCGACCGTCGCATCGGCGATTTCCGCCAGCTTGTTCTGGATACCGGCGTTGTTGAACGCCGCGTCCAGACGGCCAAAAGTGGCGACGGCTGCCTTGACCATCGCTTCGACCTGATCCATGTCAGAGACGTCGCAACGAATACCGATGGCGCGATGACCTTCGGCGATCAAAGCCTTGGCAGCCGCCTGCGCGGCTTCGCCGTTGACGTCGGCCAATGCCACAGCGGCACCTGCACGGGCAAAGGCCTGCGCGGTCGCCAGACCGATACCGGACGCAGCGCCGGTGACCAGTGCGACCTGATTCTCGAATGAAAAGCTCATGGGGGTGTTCCTCAGTTTCAATGGTTCAAGTTCTAAAATGGATCAGTGATCGTCAGGGGCGCGCAGCACCCATACCGCGCTGGCAAGGCAACCCACTCCGCAAACGGCCAGTACCAACCCCATCGGCCAGGGTGTGCCGTCAGCGAAAATCGCCACAAGCGCCGAGCCGAAAATGCCCGCGCCGTATTGCAGAGCACCGGCCAGCGCCGAGGCTGAGCCTGCGAACTCAGGCATACAGCCCAGCGCACCCGAGATCGAGTTCGCCAACACCAGCCCTGTGGCTGATACGAATAAAAGGCAGCCGCAGATCATCAGAGGCAGTCCGCCCAGATCGGCCCACGTATTGATGGCGAGCACCAGTCCGGCCACGCAAGAGACCAACCCACCCACGGTCATCATCGTGTCGCTGGTGTAGCGGTTGAGCAGCCTGGCGTTGATCTGATTGGTGAGCATCAGCCCGACGATCCCGGCGCCAAACAAGGCGCCGTACCATTGGGGAGTGACGTGGTGGTAGGTGATGTAGGCAAACGGAGAGCCGGCGATGTAGGCGAACGTTCCGGCGTAAAAGAACCCACCCGCAGCGACATAACCAATGAATTTGCGGTGGCTTAGCAAACTTCCGTAGCGCATCAGGATTGCACGGGGTGAAGTAGGCGTTCGACGGCGAACTGGAAGGGTCTCGGGCAGCCACAGTAGACTGGCCAATGTCGTCAGCGCGACCAGCACCAGCGTCCAGAAGATCGCCTGCCAGGACAACCAGTGCAGAATCTGCCCACCCACAGTCGGACCGGCCAATGGGGCAATTGCCATGATGGTCATCAGCGTCGACATCTTCTGCGCTGCCCGCTGGCCTTCGTAAAGGTCGCGTACCATGGCTCGTGCCAGGACGACATTGGCGCACGCGCCCAATGCCTGAACAACTCGCCAGAAAATGATCGTCGAGCCGTCAGCAGCAAGCGCGCAGCCGCTGGAACCGATGATGAACAGCAGCAACCCCAGCGCGACTGGCAGGCGCCGCCCGAAGCGATCACTGAACGGCCCCCAGAACAGCTGGCCCAGACTGAACCCCGCCAGATAACCGCTGACCGTCAGTTCCATCATGCCGCTGGTGGCATGCAGCGACGTCGCCATGACCGGCATCGCGGGCAGGTAGAGGTCAGTGGAAATAGAGGCGAACGCCAACAATGCACTGAGAATCAACAGAACCCGCAGCCCATGCTCAACAGTATTTTTCGATACATCGGCCAGCGCGACGTCACTACGCGGCGCAATCAAATCCAGTTTGCTCACTGTGTGTTCTCTCGGGGAAAATACGAATGCTTGCCGCGCAGGATTATTCTCCTGGAGCCTTGATCTTCAATGCTGGAAAGGGGAACGCGACGCCATTGTTCGATGGGATTACGGTAATCAACCTCGATTGAGACGATAACCCGCCAAGATCGGGATGTTCCTGTGAGGAATGCTCATCAATAGTCCCCGCCGCGTTGGCAGTGGTCTGACGGCCTACTGATGAGCATTGCTCATCGCTTCATGCAGGATTTGAGGGGTAGTTCTGTCGAAGATGTTCCTCTAGCGTTTCAGCTCCTCCGAATAACGAGCAGGAGCTTACCGATGAAAGCACTCGCCACCCTATCTGCGCTGGCCGCGACATTGATGGCCTCAATGTCTGGTTACGGCGCCGAAATTCCCACCGAGAAAACCATGAACGTGGTTCGCAACGGCGAGCAGGCGTCCATCATGGGTGCGCCCGGAAATTTTGTGGGTAGCGCCCGGATCGATCCTCTGATTGCGGTACGTGCACCCTCGAAAGTGTCGGCAGGTGCAGTGACCTTTCAGCCCGGCGCGCGCTCGGTGTGGCACACCCATCCCTTGGGGCAGGCATTGGTCGTCACGGCTGGCATGGGCTGGATCCAGCAGGAAAACGGCGAGAAAATCGTTATCAAGCCTGGCGATGTGATCTGGACGCCACCCGGCGTCAAACACTGGCATGGCGCGACTGCAACGACCGGGATGAGCCACATTGCGATCCAGGAGTCTCAGGATGGCAAGAATGTGGAGTGGCTGGAGCCTGTCACTGAGGCACAGTACGAGGCGTCGCGATGAAATGGGCAAAGGCCGGACTGGCCTCACTGTCATTGTTGCTGGCAGCGTGCTCCAACCATACGCCCGGCGACTCGGCTCAAGTACCTCCTGTTCCAAGCCTGGATGACATGCGTGCCGTGTCTCCAACGTTGGCACACAACACTGAATCGATGCTGCTCGGAGAAGTGTGGAAACGCCCCGGGTTGTCTCCTCGCGACCGCAGTCTGGTCACCCTCGCAGTGCTGATTTCCAAGCAGCAAACGGTCGAATTGGCCTACCACCTGAACCTGGCCTTGGATAACGGCGTTAAGCCTTCGGAAATTTCCGAAGTCATCAACCATCTGGCTTTCTACACCGGTTGGGGCAATGCCACCGCAACCATCCTGGTGACCAAGCAGGTGTTCGCCCAGCGCGGCGTCACAGTGGAGCAACTCCCCCCCGTGTCCCCTCCGCTGCTACCTATCGACCAAGCATCCGAGAAAGTTCGCACGACCTTTGTCGACAAGACAGTCGGTCCGGTATCACCGGGTGTGGTGCATTACACCAGCGCTGCGCTCTTTCATGACTTGTGGCTACGACCCGGGCTCGCCCCACGAGATCGAAGCCTCATAACGGTCAGCGCTCTAATCGCCACCGGGCAGGTCGCACAGCTCGGCGCACACCTCAACCGAGCCATGGACAACGGGCTGACTCAGGGAGAAGCCTCTGAGGTGCTGACACAACTGGCGTTCTACACCGGATGGCCAAATGTGTTTACCGCAGTGCCTGTGGTCAACGATGTATTTGCTGGCCGCAAGAAAACCTAAGGAGCGAAGCTGCATGAGTGAAAAGACATCTGACGCGACGCCTTCGGCCATGAGTCGGCGCAAAGTACTGATGGCGGGAGCAGGACTGGCGGCTGCTCCCTTGCTGAGCGGAGCAGGCGAATCAGTAGCCCAGGCTTCGGAACCCGCACAACTCAAAGGGCCGTTCAGCGTCCGTGCCTACGGCACGAAAGGGGCCAGGGCGGGCTTTGCGCCCATGCAGATCCAGCGCCGGGCCGTAGGCCCCAAAGATGTGTTGATCGATATTGAGTATGCAGGCGTCTGCCACTCGGATATCCACATCGCACACAGCGAATGGTCCGAGACACCCTACCCCTGCGTGCCTGGCCATGAAATTGTCGGAAAGGTCTCAGCTGTTGGAGCGCAGGTCAGCAAATTCAAGGTGGGTGATTATGCAGGTGTCGGGTGCATGGTGGACGCTTGCGGTAACTGCGAAAACTGCCTGGCAGACCGCGAACAGAACTGTCTCGAAGGGACGACATTCACCTACGCATCCCCAGACAAGGTGTTGGGAGGGATGACGTATGGCGGCTACTCGGAACGCATCGTGGTGGCCGAGCATTTTGCGATCCGCATGCCGTCGGGCGCCAACCTGGCAGCCATGACGCCACTGCTTTGCGCGGGCGTCACGACCTTCTCACCGATGCAGCACTGGAACCTCAAACCTGGGCAAAAAGTCGCCGTCATCGGCCTGGGAGGATTAGGACATGTTGCAGTGAAACTGGGTGCCGCTCGGCGAGCCGAGGTGACGGTCTTCACCACCACTGCCAGCAAAGTTCAGGACGCCAAGCGCTTGGGTGCGGGTGAGGCGATCTTGTGGAGCGATGAAGCAGCCTTTGCTCGACTCGCCAACCACTTCGACCTGATCATTTCCACGGTGCCGCAGGCCTACCCCATGCAGCGCTTCGTCAACCTGCTGAAACTGGATGCGACGTTCGTTAATGTCGGCGCTCTGGATGACTTGCAAGGATTGAGCGGAATGCTGATGGCGTTTGGGCGCAAAACATTCGCTGGATCCCTGATTGGCGGGATCGCCGAAACTCAGGAAGTCATCGACTACTGTGCGGCACGCAACATCACCGCGGATATCGAATTGATCAATCCAGACGAGATTGACCGGGCCTATGCACGAGTTGTCGATAAGGATGTGCGCTATCGATTCGTCGTCGATATAGCCGCCTCGAAACGAGCCTGAGATACCCAGCCGCGTCGAGGTCTGATGCGGCTACGGCAGGCACTCGCCCATTGGTTTAAGTTCCCTGATCAGGTCGATCAACAGCGTAAGGCCCATCGGGACCTGCCGGTGGCTCGAAAAGTACATGTGGAATCCCGGGGCTACGCTGGCCCAGTCATCGAGCACCCGGATCACCTCCCCGCGCGCCACCAGAGGAGCAATCGCAGGCTCCGGGGCGTACATCAGACCAGCTCCCTGGCGCACCAGCGAAAGCCCGACGCGTGTTTCGTCGATGGTGATGCAGCCCGGGACGGCAATTGCCAACTGCTCATCGTCCTTTTCGAATTCCCAGTCATACATGGCACCATTGCCCAGGCGAATGCGCAGGCAGCGATGTTGCACAAGATCGTTCGGATGCTGTGGCACGCCGAAACGTTTGAGATAGCCCCGACTGCCCGCCACCACCCAGCGGATGTCCGGCGACAGACGCTGAGCGATCATGTCCTCGGGCACCGTACCGCCGTAACGGATACCGGCATCGTGCCCGCCGCCGATGACGTCGACGATCAGGTTGGTGACTGTCAAATCGACTTGCATGTCCGGGTAGCGGTCGTTAAACACCGGGAGAACCGGGCCCAACAAGAGATCGGCAGCGTCACTGAGAAGATTAAGACGAATACGCCCGGTAGGCTCATCCCGATAACGATTCAACGCTTCGGCTGCTTGAGCGATTTCGTCCATAGGTTTGCAGATAAAGCCGTGCAACTCCTCGCCTGCCGCCGTCAGCGTGACACTGCGAGTGGTGCGGTTGAGGAGACGAACGCCGAGACGCGTCTCAAGCCCCTTGATGGCATGGCTCAACGCAGACGCACTGATGCCAACCTCCTTGCCCGCCCGGCTGAAGTTCTCGTGCCGGACAATGGCCAGGAAATAAACGAAATCGGCAAGATTCGCACGGTTAAGATTCATATCCCATGGTCCGTTCGTGATGGACGAGGCCCCGTTAGCCATCCAAAGTGGCCACCATTCTACGGGTTATGGAGCTGATGACCGATGAGCATTAATCAGCACATAAGTATAAATTGCTCATCAATATTTTTAGGGTCGATTGTGCGCGTGTTATGGGCTCCACCCTCACGAATCTGCTTAATGAGTTGCGAGTGACACGAGTAGTCGGTAATCGACATCGGTTCTGATTCGCGAGGAGCTGTACCGGACGTCCTAATGTTCTGTCGGGGATGAGCGATTGGAACGTCACCTAGCAGCTAATACCCAACTGTGAGGCAGTCTAGGGAGCTAGCCCCGGGATGACCGCTTTGGGTCGAAAGTCGTCAATCGCGAAGCGCAGCTATTGGCCGGGAGCTGCGGTACGCAACTGAAAGCTTCCGGCCCAAAAAAGCGGCTCCGAATCGCCGAATGAAGGCTAAGAAACCTGATCACCGATCACTATGATGGGTGCTCCGAAGGTTACATCAGATAGCCGAGTAGCCTCAGCTAATGCCCGTAAAGGGGCAGGCAAATCGAAAAGTGTCAGTGGATTCAGTGGGCGGCATTGCAGCTCATACCCCCTCAAGGCTTGGCGTGAATCGCGATGAACGTCTGACCAGTCGTACGCGAAGAACCCACGTTTGGCAAATTCAACGAAAGCGTTTACGCCAGCCCTGGCAGTGACCCGATCTGCATCGGACACCTCCGGCAATGAGAGGACAAATTCTTCGGAGTTTTCGACGGAGGGCATTGCGGAATCAGGAACCGGCCCCGGCCCCCCCGTAGTGAAGAGCGCAACCTGCCCGACGGCGTCGGTGGCGACCCATCCAACATCAAAGTCCTGGAGAACGAAGGGAGCCACCATTTGCACCTACTTTATAAAAAGGGACGAGCTGATTTCCTAACTCTACTTGCCAGCCCAGAGTGTGTAAAAGCGCGCCGGCAAACTCTTAAAGCGGGAAGAAATTCGACAAGTTCATTGTCCCAGCTTTAAACATCCGGTTCTGGCCGTTTTCTGCCTGTGACGACCGATTGAATTCGGCCATAAGCGGACATGTCAGAAAAATTGTGGTCGGTGATGCCATCTATCTCCATCTCGTGACAGCGCCAGAAAACGCTTGGCCTTTGTCTGGATGTCTACCTCAAAAGCGGACGACCAACTCGGTTCTGGTTTCGCCCAGCTTGCCTCCTCCGCAAGTGCAAGCTGGCTCACTTCTCTGCCTCTTGGATACGCCTGGTATGTCAAGTCGGCTAAAGGCCACGCCCCCGATGCGCATTGATTCGGCTCACGTTTAGGTTTGAACTATCCGCAATGTCCGGATAGCTACCTATCGCTGGAATTCTGAATATCCCAAGCTAAAAGGCATCCAATGCTCTACACAGCCCTGCCTTCTCAACAGGCTCGTTTTCAGGTTTTCCAGCTGGGTTTAAGCGCTGCAACGCGACCAGGCACTGGCCACCGTCGAGCAGGATCAGTTCGTAATCTTGCCCGGCCTTGGGGGTGAAGTGAAAGCTTTGCCTGCATCTATAGGAATTACCGCCGGAAACATAGCCCTCACTCTGGAAGTTCATGGCAAAAGGCTTGTTCGCCGGCACCTTCAGTTCGCTACGCGCGGAGCCTTGCGGCTCCACCCGGCGGTTGCTCTCGGGCATGCCCAGGCTGCGACCATTATTCTGCCCCGCAAAGCCGGACTCGGACACGGCCATCACCCCGGCGCCAGGCACACGCCAGTCGATGCAGTCACGGCCCGGCACGCCGCGCGCCATGCCATTGGTGATCACACGCAAGCGTGCGGTATCCCCGGATGTGGGTTCAACATAGGCCGTATTGTAAGCACGGATATTGGAAATATTGCCGCAGCCACTCACGGCCAGAGCCAGGCCTGCGATCAGAAACGCTCTCATGGAAATCCTTTTTTTGAGGCTTAACGGCAGTGATAAGGGCTTTCGCTGCGCAGTTCCTCGCCGGTGCGGGCATCGCGAATGATGACCGTCGCCCCCGGCGCATTGAGGCAGAACGCATTGCGTATGGGGTAGATGTTATGGCCCTCGGCGGTGAAGGTGCCAAGCTTGGTTAACGGGCCGCCGGAGGCGTCCTGAGCCGTCACGGTGTATTCACCCGACATGGTCAGACAGCCGCTCAGTAACAGCGCCAAGGTGGCGCAGATTGGATATTTCACAGGTGATGTCCCTATCGTGTTGAGTGACGAGCCCTCAAAAAGAAGGCGGTTTTTTTGTGGTTTCATTGCGCCGACTCGCAGGCCTTCAACGGCTCCTTGGGGTGCGATGCACAGATATCGAAACCGTCACGCCGGGTGTAGCCCGCGCGCTTCATACACACAAAGCGCTGGGCCATCTCCTGGAAGCTGGCCCTGGGATCAATGCCGGAACCATTCTTTTCACCACACGCCAACATGGACGCAACCACATCCTGGTGGCTGGCGCCGGGCTTCTCCCACAAGTCGGCATCGGCCGTGGGGGGCTAGAAGGGCTTGCTAAAGCAAGCGCTGACAAAAGGTGCAATCAACACAATTAACGCCAGACGTTTGAGCTGCATCCTGAATTTCCTTATTTGCGCGGGCTCACCGGCGCCAGCACGGGCCGACCCTCGGGCCAGTATCGTGTGCAGGCATTTGGGCCGTAGGCGTAACAGCTGTGCATTGTCGTCTCGCCCTTCAATACGTTGATAAGCTCTTTAAACAGGCTACTGCCCTGGGGTATCACCCCGCCGGTGCCTGGGTTATTGCCCATGATGAACCACGTACCTACCGGGTCGTAGTTATGGACCTCGTACTTAAGGACCAGGTTCGCCCGTTCGACGGGTTCGGTGACGGCTGCGCGATTTTGCAAATAGGCCAGCTGTTCATCGGCGCGATAGACATTGAATGCACCGCCAAAGTCATACACCGTGTGTTTTTCTAAGCATGCCTTGGGCGTCCGGTAGATTGGCAATGGAATCTCGCGAGATACTTATCAAAACCATCGGGCGCCCCCTCCAGCTTAATTAGCCATGACATGCGCTACTCCTTGCGGTGCTCTAGCAATCGAAAAAGTCTCGACACTAGCACTTTGGCACCCAGTAGCTTCATCCGCCCCATACCTCGAGCCGTGAGCTATTACTGGAGCAACTTCTGCGGAGGAAATGAGCGGCCGTAAAAGCTTACTGGCATTGCTGGCTCTCACAGACCAGCCCTGACCCGGCAGTACGCCCGAATCGTCAAGCGTGGAAAAAAGCTATTGGCCTTGAACCGGCTATGTTCGGCACCCACATGATGAGACGTATGAAGGCGTCACTGACCTATCTCAGGACCAGAAATCTGAGGGCACTTCAGCTCCTAGCACCTTTATGCGATTGGCGCGGCTGTTGGCGAACAGATAAGCGCAGTGCGGCTGCGCCGCACCGAACACCACGATCGCCTTAGCTAACGCAGTTTCGGTACCAGCGCGCATGTCCATCGGAGCGGTGACGAGCCAGATGGCGTCGATGCGGATCATCGCAACAGGTCTCGAAGAAAGGTCGCGCATGCAGCAGCATTTTCAGTGGGCCAGTTCAATTTAACGATGCCGCGTGGGTGCTGGATCTCAACGCAGATATTCGATGACGCTGCGTGCGAACTTGCTGCGGCCAACGGCATGGGTAATGGAATAAATGCATGTAAAGCACGACGCTTTTGTGCGTGTGCACCCGAATCCATTTGTGGACGAGGTTTGCGTTGAGGCTATGGCTGAGCGCAATGCTGGCAATCGAAGCACCGCGCTGGGCACACTCTTGAATGACCTGGGCGTTGAAGGATTTGGAATAGGAACGGCGTGTTGGCCGCATGAAATACCCGCTTAAACGGCTAGAGCTGGTGCCCACTTAAATTTAAGTGCACACCATCTCTTGGCTTTGCGGGGCTGGGTAGATGACTTGGCCGGACGCATACAATCAATCTACAGGTTGTTTTATTAATGGGTGGATCACTTTGAATCTTGCTGATTAGCGCCGAGTCAGCCATCAGCTGATCGCCGAATGTCGGCCCCAAACTATTCCCCTGAACGAAAATGGCATAATATGCCAACAATCAAAAGTACCTGTTTGCATGGACCTGGAGCTAGTTATGGCGACGCGAAACGTTGTGCTCACCCCTCACCAGGAACAGGTTATCCAGGACCTGGTGCAGTCCGGCCGTTATCAGAATGCCAGCGAAGTGATGCGAGAAGGTTTGCGCCTATTGGAACAGCGCGTCGCCGAAGACACCGCCAAAATTGAGGCCCTGCGTCAGGCGACCTCGATCGGCATCATGGATCTTGAGCACGGGCACTTTACTCAGTTGAACGAAGGAGATCTGGAGCACTACCTCGAGGGCTTGAGCCTGGAGGCCACCCTCCCCGCGCGCGAGAAACACTGAGCATGCCGCAATATCGGATTTCCAACGCGGCGCGCACCGACATTGTCGACATCCTCAGGCTCTCCCAGACGCAGTTCGGCGATCAAGCACGCCACCGCTACCAGGCGCTGATCCTCTCCGCATTACAAGCTATCGCCGACACGCCCTATCGAATTGGCAGCCACGACCGCGATGAGCTTGCACCGGGCCTTCGCAGCTATCACCTCATCTACTCACGCCAGCAGGCTAAACACCCTCATGGAACGGTCAAAAGCCCGCGCCATGTCGTGTTCTATCGCGTGGCAAATGACGACGTGATCGAGGTCGTCCGACTCCTGCATGACGCCATGGAAGTGCAGTTGCACTTGCCTAACGACTGATCACCGACCTGGCCCAAAGGCTTAACTGGCCATGAACAGCGAAGGATAGGTGCTGAAAAACAGCCCCGACAACGCCGCTTAAAGGTATCGACTCATCACCCACGTCCTCTTCCGAACGAGCAAGGGTTTGCCAGAGACGGGTTGCTCATCCAGTATAAGGAAGTGCACTGAATACCAGCCACGGCCACCGAGGTCCGTGTCAGAAATCGCCATTCGCGATCGCTCGTGCACCCAGTGCGAGCGGGGGCAAATCTGGGGGCATATTAAAGATTTTTTGAGCTGAAAAAATTGTCCTAGAGCCTAGTGAAAATGCTTTTCGGCGTTCCCGAGAGTCTTTAAGTGCCTTCAAAGTCACTAATTTTGGCGAGTTTGATAAATACTCAAAATGACGCAACCCCGAGTTCGCCACCCACGCGCTTGGACGTCACCTGGTTCTCGAGAATGCCCCATGAACAACCAAACCTTATATGAAATTCTAGGGTACCTGTTGCGCGACCCGCAGGCAGTGATGCCGTCAGCTACGTTCGACAACCCCCTATCTGCGACTGACCCAAGGCCCTATCCCGCCTGCACAGCCAAAGCAACCGCAGGATTCAGCTCTACCCCCTCGCCCAACTGAGGCACGCCCTCCAGACGAATGATCAGTCGTGTACTGGCAGCTTTCAGATTGCCCCGCTCCAGCAGATCCAGCCGATTGGCCCAGTCCTGCATCATGTGCCGCCGCAACTCCACGTACTCGGCGTGGTTGTAGGTGGAACTGGTCTTGTCTGGATCCGCGTGGGATAGCTGGGCGTCAATCCACGGTTTGGGGTAACCGATCTCATGCAACGCAGTGGACAGCGTGGCCCTGATTCCATGCCCCGTCAGTTGATCGACATAACCCATCCGGCGCAGGGCGCCATTGAGGGTGTTTTCACTGATCCGCTGGCCCAGGTTACTGCGATGGGCCAGCAAGTGGCGTTGCGCGGGACGCACTCGCTTCAACAGTTGGCGCACCACCTCCATCGCCTGAGTCGACAGCGGCACGATATAGGGAGGGATGTCCTGCGCACGCCTGCGCTTTTTGCGCATCTTCAGTTGCAACTGCTTGACCACCTCGGAGGGAATGGTCCACAACCCTCGCTCAAGATCAAACTGAGCGGGGGTCGCCCAACGCAGTTCTCCCGTGCGTACTCCCGTCAACAGCAACAGCCGTATTCCTAACCGCGTTTGTTCCATCCCGCCGTAATCACGCAAGGTGTGTAACAAGGCCGGAAGCTCGGCCATACGCAGGAAGGGTTGATGGACCACCGACGGCTTGGGCATCGCCACCACGTCCAGGTCTGAGGCGGGGTTCTGCTCTAGCGCCGGAACCTTGACCATGGCGAAACGAAACAGCTGATTGAACCAGGTCCGGCACTTCTCGGCAGTCGTGAACGCGCCACGCTGCTCGATCCGCGCCAACACCGCTAGCAGATCAGGGCGACGAATGTCACCGATGGAGCACAGGCCAAGCGTGGGCAGCACGTCCTTGCCAAAGATCCGCCGAATCTGAGACAGCGTGCTTTGCCGGCCTTCCTTGAGGGAGAGCGACCGATGCTCGACCCAGTGGTCGAACGTACTCTTAAATGTGTTTTCTTCTGCCAGCCGGTCAGCTTCACGGGTGTGCCGGCGATGCGCCTGGGGGTTGACCCCTTGCGCCAATAATTTGCGCGCTTCGTCCCGAAGGGAACGCGCCTCACGCAAACTGACTTCGGGATAGGTGCCCATCGACATGCGCTTTTGCTTACCGTTCCAGCAGTAACGGAAGTGCCACGAACGCCCGCCCGAAGCCGTCACCGCCAGGGACAGACCGTCAATATCGCCGAGAGTGTAGTCTTTGCCGGTGGGCTTGGCCTGCCGGACGGCAGCATCTGAAAGAGCCATGCTTCTAGCCTCCTGAAGGTTGGATTCAGGGCTAGATGTTCAGCAAATGACTCGTTGGGCTCCTGCAACAATCCGATCTCGAAGCCCGCCATTTTTATGGACTAGATTCTGGACTAAATCTAGTCCAGATACCCGTAGCTTTGAGTGGATGCCAACGGAACGAAAAAAGACGCCTAAGCGTCTATTTTCAATGACTTACAGACTTCCATGGAACTCTGTAGATCTATATTTGGAGCGGGAAACGAGACGTTTACTAGAGCAGTAAGTCGTTGATTCCCAAGCTCTTCCTTCGCCGAGGTGGTCAGCGAAGGCCTCAATTGTAGCCTTGTTTTTCGTCCCCGGCAAGAAGATCGTCCAAAGAGTTCCACTGACATCCACAGACCTGCACCCGGCAAACCAGAGCCACGTTCGGTACAGCGTCATTGGCGACGGCCTCGAACTAGCAGCCTACGCGTCGTCCTCTGCTCCCGCGTCCCACGACGATAAGGACCAGGCCGATGCTTCCGGTGCCGGCTGCAGTTCGGGTGCTGTCAATGTCAAGAAGCGGCACGCATCGCACATTGCAGCGCCCATCTGTGCAAATCACGCCGAAATAACGCATGCCCTTGCCGCAGCGTGTCGGCGCACGATTCTTTGTCGATATATCAGGATGCTGGGACAAGCATGACAGGCGTGGGTTCGCTACGTCCGGCTGGACGCCGGACGGCGATTACCGCCCCCCCTGGTGCCTCGTGAAACCGCTGGCATATCAGGTCATACCTAAACGGATTTGCAGGGGCCGCAACTTCTTACGACCCTGATAGCGTGGCGTCGCTGTCGAGCCCGCTTTCTACTGCTCGACCATCCAGCGATCGATGGATTTTTGCACATCGGGCACACGACGGCTACCAGTAGCGCGACCTGGTGAGAAGTACTCAAGCCCCATGACGAAGCTGGCCTCGGAACTCGCTTCCTGCACAGGTACCAGGCCGACCATGAGGTCGGCGGCAAAGGAGTCGGCCATGTAGTTCTTCTCCTGGAAGGAGACCAAGCATGCACGAGAGCAAGAATGATGCACCCACATCAAAGGTGTTCTACCGCCCGATCGAAGCCTCCATCCGCTGGGCCGGTCTGCTGCGATACGAGCAGGTGATCCTTGCCTCGATTTCGTCGCCAAGGAATCTGCCACAGTCGCTGGACTGCCCGCGCTGGGGCGAACTGCGGCTGTACACGGACCGCATATACGACGGCATCCTCAATGGGGAACTGCCCTTCGGGCAGAACGGCATCACGGTACGCGACATCGCACTGATCGACTGCCCTGACCTTACGGTTCGCCATATCGACTTGAAGCGCTGGATGCGTCAGCACTACCCCGAGCAGCGACCCGGCTTTCTCTTCTGCCGTAGCGAGCGCATCGCCCATCCCTTCATCACGCTGGAAACGGGGCAAGCCATGCTGGTCGAACGGCTCGCCCTGAAGTCCGCCTTGGAGCAATCCAAGCGCCAACTCCGCGAGTTGCAAGACAAGCACGACGCGCTGCTCAAGCAATCCACAGTCATTCCGGCATGCTCGCAGTGCCCGATCAGTGATCGGGCCGAAGCCACTTATCTGAACATCATCGGGGGCATGCTGGAGCTGATGCTCGGCCAGTCGCCTTCGGGCACGCCGTACTCCAGCTTCAAGACGCAGGAGGCCGTCGTCAGCGCAATGGTTGCCCATCACAGTGGTGTCATGGGGATCGCTGAGCGGACATTGAACGGCAAGTTCGCCACAGCCAGGCGCCGGCTGCATAGCGCCACCCTCTGAGGTCTTCTAGCTTGTATGTGCAGTCACGGATATTGCATTTGCAATGTCTTTCCGCAGCCGTGTCTATTGAATAGAGGTCACGCCAACAAACGCCACTAAGCGTTCAGGAGTGACCGCCATGTCGCAAACACCTGTACTGCCACCGAACGAGCGCCGCATCCTGCGGCTGGAAGAAGTCGAAGCGAAGTCCGGCTTCAAACGCGCCCACATCTACAACCTGATGAGGAAGCGCCAATTCCCGCAGGCGCTGCGCCTGGGCGTGCGCGCCGTCGGCTGGGACTCCATCGAAATCGATCAGTGGATCGCCGAGCGCGTCAACAACCGGGCCTGACCCGTTCTCCAGCGGACTTTTCATCCTCACACGGAGAACGCCATGCAGGTCGTATCCATCATTTCAACGAAAGGTGGCGTGGGCAAGACCACCACGGCCGCCAATCTAGGGGGGCTCGCTGCAGATGCAGGGCTGCGCGTGCTGCTGCTGGATCTCGACGTGCAGCCCACGTTGTCGTCCTACTACGAGTTGCTCCAGCGCGCGCCCGGCGGCATCTATGAGTTGCTGGCCTTCAACGAGCGCGACCTCGGCCAGCTCGTGTCCCGCACGATCATCACAGGCCTGGATCTGGTGCTGTCCAACGACCACCGGGGCGAGCTGAACACCTTGTTGCTGCATGCGCCGGACGGACGCCTGCGACTACGGCACCTGCTGCCGGCACTGGCTCCCCTCTACGACCTGGTGCTGATCGACACCCAGGGCGCGCGCTCGGTGACGCTGGAGATGGCAGTGCTCGCCTCCGATCTCGCGCTGTCACCCGTGACCCCGGAAATTCTCGCCGCCCGAGAGCTGCGGCGCGGCACCATGCAGTTGCTGGAGGACATCGCGCCGTACCGGCACCTGGGCATCGAGCCGCCGCCGCTGCATCTGCTCATCAACCGGGTCCACCCGGTGTCGGCGAACGCCCGGCTGATCCAGCAGGCCCTGCGCGACCTGTTCCAGGACCACACCGGCATCCGCGTGCTGGCCACCGACGTGCCGGCCATCGAAGCCTATCCGCGCGCCGCGACGCGCGGCCTGCCGGTGCATCGGGTCGAGTACCGCCAGCCACCGGGCAGAGTCGCCCCCGCCGCGCTCGACACCATGCGCGGCCTCGCTGGCGAACTGTTCCCGCAATGGCAGCACCGATTTACCACGGTGTCCGGCCGCCCGCCATTTCCTCTTGATACCGGGAGGCCCCGTGGCGAACGCACATGAACTGGCCCGAGGCCACAAGCGGCTGCGCGCCCTGATCGAGTTCGCCGTCGGAGAGGGCTGGCACGTCAAGCGCACGCCAGGCGGCCACCTCAAATTCACCAAGGCAGGCTGCGCCGCGATCTACACCAGTTCGACGGCCAGCGACCACCGGGCGGCGCTCAACGCCCGCGCGCAGATCCGCCGCGCCGAGCGCGAGGCCCGGTCCCGAGCGCAGGGAGGCCGCAATGGCTGAAATGACCTCCCAGCAGATGGCCGGCAAGCTGCTCGCGGCCGGGTTCGAGCGCAGCGGCCCGTCCACCTCGGCCTTGAGCGACCCGATCGCCGACACGCCCATGGTCGTGACCCTGGACCAGTTGCGCCCCTACGACCACGATCCTAGGAAGAAGCGCAACCCGGCCTACGAGGACATCAAGTCGTCCATCCGCGAGCGCGGCCTGGACGCGGCGCCGGCGATCACCCGGCGCCCGGGCGAGGAGCACTACATCATCCGCAACGGCGGCAACACACGCCTGGCGATCCTGCGCGAACTGTGGTCGGAGACCAAGGACGAGCGGTTCTTCCGCATATCGTGCCTGTTCCGGCCGTGGCCCAGCCGCGGCGAAGTCGTGATGCTGACCGGCCACCTGGCCGAGAACGAATTGCGCGGGGGCCTGACGTTCATCGAGCGCGCCCTCGGCGTCGAGAAGGCGCGCGAGTTCTACGAGCAGGAAAGCGGCGCCGCCCTGAGCCAGTCCGAACTGGCCCGCCGCCTGGCCGCCGATGGCTTCCCGGTCCAGCAATCGCACATCAGCCGGATGAACGACGCGGTGCGCTACCTCCTGCCGGCGATCCCGACCGTGCTCTATGGCGGGCTCGGCCGCCACCAGGTCGAACGCCTGTCGGTCATGCGCAAGGCCTGCATGCTCGCGTGGGAGCGCTACGCCAAGGGCCGCACGCTGGTGCAGGACTTCGATGACTTCTTTCAGGAGGTGCTGTCGCAGTTCGATACGCAGGCCGACGAGTTCGCCCCCCAGCGCGTACAGGACGAGCTGATCGGCCAGATGTCCGAACTGCTCGGCATCGACTACGACGTACTGGCGCTTGACCTCACTGAATCCGAAAGCCGCCATCGCGCCCTGGTCAGCGACCCGACCCCACCAACGGCACCGCCCGCGCTGCCTGAGCCTGGCACCATGGCACGCCCGCCTGCGGCACCAGCCCCATCGGCCCCAACGCCGACGGCTACGAATGGGGCGCGCGAACGCGAGGGCGGCTCGGGGACGAACGGCTCGCTCGCAGGAAGCCCCGTGGCTGCTCCTGGCGATCTGCTGCAGGGGCACATCGTTTCGCCTGCACCGACGACGGAGCGGTTGCAATCCATTCAGCGGATGGTCGCCGACGAGCTGGGGGATGCGCTGCCCGATTTCTCGGCCAATGTCTTGCAGTCCATTCCCGTCCAGGCAGGCGGTCTCTACCCGATTTCCGACGTCTGGCACATCGACGCGGGGCTGGACACGCCCGATCGCCTGCGCATCCACATCGCGCAGTTCGCACGGGAGATCGCCGGCGAGGCAGGCCTCGATCAGTGCATCGAGGACCGCGCGGACGGTGTGGGCTTCGCATGCCATGCCAGCGCGCAGCCCCCATCACCACAGGGCCGCGCCGTGCTGGCATTGCTGGCGAGCCTGGCTGGTCAGAGCTTCACCGATGCCGATCTGGACAGCCGGCAGCTTGCCGCCGAGCTGCCGGCGCTGCTGCACGGCCAAGGCGATGCGAACCGGCGATTGAGCGACACCGCGCTGGTCAAGCTGTTCCGATTGCTGCGTTTGGCCCGGCGCCTGCTGGACCTGGAATCCGGTGCCGCAGGCCCTGGGGCGTGAAGGAAGGAGACCAGCATGTCCGCACCGCATCCGCTCAATCAAGCCGTCATCGCCCAGGCGCTCTACGACCTGCGCAACGGCCAACTGCGCCGCTGCAAGGCGATGGGCTTCAGCGAGGCCGAGCTGGATGCGCTCAAGCATCCCGCCATGGTGAGCGTGCTTGCCAACGCCAATGTCTCGTGGTGTTCCGTGTCCGTGAACCGCGAGGTGCTCCGGCGTCTGCTCGCGCAGGCGCAGGACGTGGAGAAGGAAATCGCGACCGTCGATCGCATGTTGCGCCTGGGGGCCAGCACGGAGATGGTCAGCCGCTTCTATGGCCTGACCCATCAGGAAGTCGCCCTGCGCCGTGAGGTGCTGGGCCTGCCCAAGCGCAAGGGGCGTCACCCTGTCCTGGACGAGAAGCAGGACGTCGAACTGTGGCGGCGCTGGAAAGCCATCACCAGCAGCAGGAATGTGGACCTGGAGGACGAGACCTCGATTCTCGACGCGGCCATGGATCTCGCCGAAGGCATGGATCTGCCCCTGTCGGTGGTCTGGGCCGCGATCAAGTCGTGGGTCGATCAGGGACTGGGTTGAGCCATGGCTGTGGACGACACCACACCACGCCATGGCCCCGTCGCACTCGCTGACCTGTTCGACGCGGCGCTGAAAGACCTTGCGCCCAAGTCCAGCCTGCCCACGCCCATACCAGCGCTGTCATCTGCGATACCAGCAGCGTCCGGCGATGCGTTCCTCTTCAGCGGCAACCGGCATGAGACCGTGCCGCGGCGGCTGTTCCTCGACCGCCGCCTGACGCCGCTGGAGCGCAACGCCTGGCAGGTGTTCCGGCTGATGCTCAACGACGACGGCGTGACCGCATTCCCCACCTACGAGCAGTTGCGGCCCTGGCTGGCCTCGATGCCCTGCGCTGGACAGGCCTCGCACGAAACCGTGGCGCGGGCCCTGACGCTGCTGCGGCTGACCCGATGGCTGAGCCTGGTGCGGCGACGGCGCGACGCCAAGACCGGCCGCATCCTCGGCAACCTCTATGTCCTGCACGACGAGCCGCTGACCCCCTTTGAAGCGATGCAGCTCGACCCGGACTACCTGCAACTCGTCAGCCAGGCGCTCGGCCATTCGGCCAAAGCCGTGCAGATCGTGGGCCTGCACACCCTCAAGGAAATCGGCGAAGACCCGATGCTGGCCGGGCGCACCCTGCCGTCGAGGCTGCAAGTCCTGGCCGAGCGCCTCGCCAGCCAGGGCGTCGGGGCGCACGAAAGTTATCCACAGGAGGACGCCACGCACGAATCCGAAGAAGGGGTGACGAGCCTTCTTCGGAATCCTGATGACCCCACTTCGGAATCCGAAGCAGGGTCGAAACCCACATCAGACGCCTCTCTTCGGAATCCGAAGCAGGCCCGTACAGTACGTAGTAGTCGTATTAATGAAGTACGTACTACCGCGCAGGCACAGGCGCAGGCGCGCGCGCTGGGCGACCTGCAATGGCCCAAACGCTTCGCGGAACTGAAGGCAGAGCAGCAGACAGGTGCGCGGGTGGCATTGCAGCAGGTCGATGCCGCGCTGAGGCAGGCCGTGCTGGACGAATGGGCTACACGATGCAGCAGCCATGGCATCCGCAATCCTGCGGGGTATCTGTTCGGCATCATCCAGCGGGCCATCCATGGCGAGTTCAACGCCTGGGCCAAGAAAGACGCGCCATCGGCACACGCTCCGCCGAATGAGCGGCCACCACCGGCACCGCCAACATCCCAGCCGCAGGGCAAGCCGGTGCCGCCAGAAGTCGCCAGGCAGCACATCGAGCGGCTGCGCAACCTGCTCGCTAGCAAGTGAGCGGGCCTGCAAGGCGGTGAAGTGGATGCCAGTGGCTTCCAGTAGAGCTATCCCCTGGGGATAGTTCTACTGACGGCTACACGTCGAACCGCTGCACGCCGGGCTCCGATCGCCTGCGGCGGGAGCGGCCTTATCCGGGCTGAGCCGGGCGTGCAGCGTTCCTTGGCGCTCCATGGAGCTATCCCCTGGGGATAGCTCGCGACGCATTCGACCGCCACGCCCTGAACCGGGGATTGGCGGGTTTCGGTTTGTTGACTGACTGCCTTCCGCTTCCTGCCGAAGCTGGCCGCTCTTTTCCAACAACGAGCGGACACCATGGCAACGACCAACGAACCCTTGCAACTGAATCTCGGCTCCTTGCGCAGCGCGATGTCGCTGACGCTGCACACGCACCACGCCTCGCGCATCTGGCACGGCCGCGCCGCCGCCGAGGGGCGACCGGGCATCGTCGGCCTGAACGGCTACATCGCCCAGATGAACAAGATGCGGCGCGGCTCGGAGCAGGACGACCCGTACAGCGACTTCTGGATGCTGCGCATCGAAGACAAGCTCGACCAGACCAAGGCCACGCTGCAATCGCTGCGCGAGCAGGTGGACCAGGCCCTGGCGAGCGTGCCGCCGGCACTGACCCTGGGAGAAAACCTCAACGTGCAGCCCGTCAAGCTGCCGCTGTTCGTCAATGCGCAGTTGGGCTTTGCTGCCGTGTATCTGCTGGCCGATTACGACGACATCGCCCGCAAGCTGATCCTCGCTCACCACACCGCGCTGATCGATCGCTCGACGCTCGAACGCTGGCTCAACGAAGGCGCACATGCACTGCGCAGCCTGTTCTCGCTGGCCCAGCAGTACCGCTACTCGGGCTGCACCCGCGACGACTTCGCCGCGAAGAACGCCGCAGCGCGTGCGGCGCTGGAGAAATTCGGCGAACTGCCGCAGGACGTGCTGGAAGGCACGCGCCGCTCGAAGTTCGCGCCGCCCATCGTGCGCCGTGGCCTGCAGCAGCGCGGTGACGGTCCTGCCGCAGCCGCATCGCCCAGCGACGAGGCCACCACCACCGAGACACCCGAGGCCACCGCGGGCGAGGACGCGCAGGCATGAGCGACCCGAACCGCGACACCCGCTACTTCCGCCCCCTGCAACAGACCGCCTTCATGCGGCTGGAACACGCAGGCTCTCAAAAAGGCCTTTTAAAGCCTTTTAAAGGTAAAGGGGACTTGGAGGCCTGGGCCAGCCAGTGCTTCGCCATGCGCGACGAGTTGATTGGCTTGGCGCAGCGACAGGTGCTGCCACAGGCCGTCGGGCATCCCTTCCACCTGCTCCCCATCGAGCTGGCCCAGCAGACCACTGGCGCAGGTACGACCTTTCTGCGCTGGCGCAAGCACGACAGGTCGGCCATGGGCGTGGCCCTGTGGCAGGAGCTGATGGCGAGCACAAGCACACCCGTCAACCTGCTGGCCGACCTGTACGCCATCGAGTTTCAGCGCATCACGCTCAACATGCAGATCAGCCTGTTGCACACCTTGGGCAGGCAGGCCCAGGAGTGCGCCAGCAAGGCCACCGAGGCGGAAGACGCCTACCTGCGCCGGCTCAAGTCCACGCCACCCGCGCTGCTCGATCGGTGATCGCGCCGGGCAACCCAGCACGCGCCCGTCACCGACCAGGTGCGGGTATTTCAACCACCACGGAGATTGCAACATGAGCACGCATTTTTCTGGCGAGGGCAACATCGGTTCGCCCCCTGAGTACCGGGAGTTCCCCAACGGCAACGACGAGCCGCGGCGCTTGCTGCGGCTGAACGTGTATTTCGACAACCCCGTCCCCACCAAGGGCGGCGACTTCGAGGATCGCGGCGGCTTCTGGGCACCGGTGGAAATCTGGCACCGCGACGCGGCGCACTGGAAGGACCTCTACCAGAAGGGCATGCGCGTGCTGGTCGTCGGCCGCATGGAGCGCGAACCCTGGACGGACAACGAGGATCAGCCGCGCGAGACTTGGCAGATCAACGCGCGCAGCGTCGGCATCCTGCCGTTCCGCATCGAGTCCGTGACCCTCAGCCCCAGGCAGCAGGAGACCGCGCAGGAGGCGCAGCCGAAACCCCAGGCCTCCCAGGACCCGACCACGCCGAAGGAGCCGAAGCGCAGGAAGTGACCCGGCATGGGGCGACGGCAGTCGTTCGTCGCCCTGTGTCCTCGCGAGCTATCCCCTGGGGATAGCTCCATCAACGTCCACCGGCTTTCACGCTCCCGCAAAAAATCGCGGCTCCCGGCCACCACGCTCCCGGCTGCACGCCACTCCCGACCCCGCCATCCCATCCCGTGAAAGTGGTCGCCACCGCATGCGGCTTGTTTGCTGCTGTACCTGGTGGTGCTCGGCATCCTCGATTCCAGCAACTCAATCAACCACGGAAATCGGATGGACGGACATGCGGCTGTTCTTGTGCGAGAAGCCCTCCCAGGGCAAAGACATTGGCCGGATTCTCGGCGCGACGCAGCGCGGTGAAGGCTGTCTCAGCGGCTCCGGCGTCACCGTCACCTGGTGCATCGGCCATCTCGTAGAAGCGGCAGCCCCCGAGGTCTATGACGCGGCGCTCAAGCGCTGGTCGCTGGAGCAGTTGCCCATCGTTCCCCAGCAGTGGCGGGTCGAGGTCAAACCGAAGACCGCCACGCAATTCAAGGTCGTCAAGGCGCTTCTGGCGAAGGCGACCCATCTGGTCATCGCCACCGATGCCGACCGCGAGGGCGAGTTGATCGCCCGCGAGATCATCGACCTGTGCGGCTACCGCGGCCCTATCGAGCGGCTATGGCTGTCGGCGCTCAACGATGCGTCGATTCGCACCGCGCTCGCCAAGTTGCGGCCGTCGTCCGACACGCTGCCGATGTACTACTCGGCGCTGGCGCGCTCGCGCGCCGACTGGCTGGTGGGCATGAACCTCAGCCGGTTGTTCACCGTGCTGGGCCGGCAGGCAGGCTACGACGGCGTGCTGTCGGTCGGGCGCGTCCAGACTCCGACGCTCAAGCTCGTCGTGGACCGCGACCGCGAGATCGGGGCCTTCAAGTCTGTGCCGTTCTGGGCCATCGACGTGTCGCTGTCCGCAGGTGGACAGGTTTTCAGCGCGCAGTGGGTTCCGCCCGATGGCTGCACCGACGATGCCGGCCGCTGCCTGCAGCAGCCGGTCGCCCAGCAGGCCGCGCAACAGATCCGCACTGCGGGCAGCGCCCAGGTGGTATCGGTCGAGACAGAGCGCGTGCGCGAAGGTCCGCCGCTGCTATTCGACCTGGGAACGCTTCAGGAGGTCTGTTCCAAGCAGCTTGGGCTGGATGTTCAAGAGACACTTGAAATCGCGCAGGCCTTGTACGAGACGCACAAGGCCACGACGTACCCGCGTTCGGATTCCGGCTACCTGCCTGAAAGCATGTTCGCCGAGGTGTCCACGGTCCTGGACAGCTTGCTCAAGACCGACCCTTCGCTGCATCCCATCATGGGCCAGCTCGACCGCTCCCAGCGCTCACGCGCCTGGAACGACGGCAAGGTCACGGCGCACCACGGCATCATCCCGACGCTCGAACCCGCGAACCTCTCTGCGATGAGCGAGAAGGAACTGGCGGTGTACCGGTTCATCCGGGCGCACTACCTCGCGCAGTTCCTCCCCCACCACGAGTTCGACCGCACGGTCGCCGAGCTGTCCTGCGGCCAACAGAAGGTGGCGGCCACCGGAAAGCAGGTGGTCGTCAAGGGCTGGCGCCTGGTGCTGGCCGAGCCGCAAGCGGACGAGGACGGTGAAGCCACGGCGCGCAGCCAGGTGCTGCCCGCATTGCGCGAGGGCCTGGCATGCCAAGTGGCCGAGGTTGAGATCAAGGCGCTCAAGACGATGCCGCCCAAGCCCTACACGCAGGGCGAACTTGTCAAGTCGATGAAAGGCGTGGCGCGCTTCGTGACCGATCCGCGCTTGAAACAGAAGTTGAAGGACACGACAGGCATCGGCACCGAAGCCACGCGCGCCAACATCATCACCAGCCTGCTGACGCGGGGTTATCTCGTGAAGAAAGGACGCTCCATTCGCGCATCGGATGCGGCGTTCACGCTGATCGACGCCGTGCCCGCGGCGATTGCCGATCCCGGAACCACCGCCGTGTGGGAGCAGGCGCTCGACATGATCGAGGCCGGACAGCTTACGCTGGACACCTTCATCGGCAAGCAGGCCGCATGGATTTCGCAGCTGATCGCGCAGTACGGCAGCACCTCGCTGTCCATCAAGGTTCCCCAGGGACCCACTTGCCCGCAGTGCGGCGCACCGACTCGCCAGCGCACCGGCAAGACTGGCCCCTTCTGGTCGTGCAGTCGCTACCCCGACTGCAAAGGCACGCTGCCGGTCGAAACCGGCGCGTCCAAGCGCGGTGCCTCGCGCCCGCGCAGTAGCGGCCGCAAAGCATCCTGACCGACCCCGCTCCCCGAGAGCCACGCCCGTCCTCAAAGGCGTGGCCCATGTCCCGCATGCCCTGCGGGACGCCCAGCGCGCAACGCCTTCTCCTGTCCGTGTGCGCGTCCCGCCCAGCCGTCCCCGGCTGCGGGACCTGAAGGCAGCTTCTCCACGAACCATGTCCGGGTTTTCCTGGCGCGTTCTGCTGATCTGCATTTTTCCGCCTCTGCGAAGGGTCCCCCGATGGCTTGCCAGCCTGCGAGCCACCCGGAGACCCTTTGCGGTCAGCGGTATTCGATGCCGTGCCCAACGGCGAAAAACTGGGCTCCTTTTGTGCGCGGATGTGCGCCAGAAGATGCCGGCGCCAACCACGACATGCGCCGGGTGCGATTGCTGACAGCAGACGGTTCTAGCGACGACCGGGCCTGCAACAGCCCACGGGTGGTTCCGTCCTCCCGAGCCGGAGGCCACACGGCCTTCGGCGCCTTTCTCCTGCCGATCAACGTCCGGCCCGACCACACGGTCCAGGGCCACACGAACAGGAGACCCGACATGAACCCGCAACCTCGCACCCCACGCGGTGCGCCCCAGGCCGCGCCACTGCTGTACGGCAGCGTGTGCAGCGGCATCGAGGCCGTGAGCCTCGCCTGGCAACCCCTCGGCCTCGAAGCCGCGTGGTTCGCCGAAATCGAGCCGTTCCCGAGCGCCGTGCTCGCCCACCGCTATCCCCGCGTGCCCAACCTGGGCGACATGACCGCGATCGCCCGCCAGGTGCGCGCCGGCACCGTGCCAGCGCCCGACATCCTGGTCGGCGGCACGCCGTGCCAGTCGTTCAGCGTGGCCGGTGCGCGCCGTGGGCTGGATGACCCGCGCGGTGCCTTGACCCTTGCCTATGTGGAGCTTGCCAATGCCATCGACCAAACCCGCCGCCAAGACCGCCGCCCGGCGGCAACGCTCGTCTGGGAAAACGTCCCGGGCGTCCTCAACGACCGCAGCAATGCCTTCGGTCATTTCCTCGGCGCATTGGCCGGAGAAAGCCGTGCGCTCCAGCCGCCAGGGGATCGGTGGGCGCACGCTGGTTATGTGTCTGGACCCTGCCGCCGCATCGCGTGGCGCGTGCTCGACGCGCAATATTTCGGTGTCGCCCAACGCCGCAAGCGCGTGTTTCTTGTGGCAAGTGGTGGAAATGACCTCGATCCCGCAGAAGTACTTTTTGAGCGCGCAGGCCTGCACGGGGATTCTTCGCCGGGCTGCTCGCCGTGGCAAGACGCTTCCCGCACTGCTGGACATGGCGCTGCAGCAGCAGGCGGCTACGCCGGATTGAAGCAGCCCTATGGTCCGGTCACCATGACTTTCGGGTTTGGGGGGGGCAATACGGCCGGTCCCATCGACGTGGCCGCTTGCCTGACCGCCGCGCCTGGTCCGAAGAACGACTTCGAGGTCGAAACTTTCCTCGCGCAGTCCATCGCAGGCAACATCACCCACACGCTCAGCACCGCAAACGGCGGCAAGGGCAGCAGCGAAGACGGCACCGGCAAGGGTGTTCCAATCATCGCCTTCACCGCCCAGGGCAGCGGTGCGGATGCGATGGCGAACCAGGCGCCGACGCTGCGCGCTGGTGGGCACCGCAACAGCCACGCGAATGCGGGTGTGGTGCCAGCCGTCGCTTTCGCGCAAAACTCCCGTGGTGAACTGCGGCTCGAATCCGGTCACGGCCAGCTCGCCGGAACGCTTTCCACGGGCGGCGGCAAGCCGGGCCAGGGCCGGCCCATGGTGCTCAGTGTCGCGCTGCGTGGTCGCGCCAAGGGACTGGCCTTCGAGTTGGGCGGCAGTGTAGCGGCCGCACTGCGCACCAGCGGCGGCGGCGCGGACAAGCCCCATGTGCTGGCCCCCGACTTCGAGGCGCATTTCCGCTACGACTGGAACGACCCCGGCCCCGGCGACTGGTCGCACTGGCGGGTGCGGCGGCTGATGCCCGTGGAGTGTGAGCGGCTGCAAGGCATGCCCGACGACTACACGCTGATCCCGTACCGCGGCAAGCCCGCAGCGGACGCCCCGCGCTACAAGGCGATCGGCAACTCCATGGCCGTCTCGTGCATGGCATGGCTGGGCCAGCGGCTGGTGCAGTGCCTGCACAAGACGGGTTCAACCGATTCGGATTGATGCACGACGACAGCGGCGGTTGACGCCACTCTCATTCCTGCATAGCCGAAGCATCGGCATTGCCAGCAGCCACGGTCTTTCAGGCTGCGCCGCGGATTCTCCCGCGCCGACCTCCTTGTCCGCATCGCACCGTGCCGCGGACACGCGCCCGCCCCGGGCGTTGGTGCTGCTTCTCCAACGGGCCATCCGCCCATTTCCCTTAGACCGGCCATTGCCGCCCAGCACGCCATCGCGGCGGGCTTCGGCGTGCGCCGCTTCATCCCCGCGCCTGACCGGTGCACCACCTCATCCAAGGAACCATGCCATGAGCACCATCCGTCTACAGACGAACCAGAACCGCCTGATCGAAACTTTTCGCCATGCGTTCACCCAAGCCTCAATGCTGGGCGAGCTGCTACAGAACGCCCGGCGCGCAAAGGCCCGCCACATCCACATCACCACCGAAGGCGACACACTCACCGTCAGCGACGACGGCGAAGGTATCGCCAACCTCCAGACCCTCATCTGCATCGCCGAATCCGGCTGGAACGAGGAACTGAAGGCCCGGGAAAACCCCTTCGGCATCGGCATCCTCTCCACGCTGTACTTCGCGCGCAGCCTGCGCGTGCATTCGCTGGACATGGCCTTTCGCGCCACCACCGCCGCGATCATCAACGGCGAGGACATCGACGTCATCGCCGCGCCAGCGCGCGTCGGCACCGAGATCCGCTTGTGCGGTGTCGAGCCTCCCTACAAGGGCCCGACACTGTCCCAGTGGGTCGCGCAGCAACTGGTGCGGCTGTGCGAAGCCTTCCCCGTCCGCGTGACATTGAACGGCGCGGAGGTCGAGCGCCCGCTGTCCCGGCCAGCTCTGGCCTGGCGGGACACGGACGTCGGCCGGGTTCTCATCGACCTGGAAGGAGCGCAGTCACAGTACCGCTGCTACCTCCAAGGGCTTCCCATCGGAAGATGGCCCTCTTCGCAACGGCACCAGATCGTGGTGCTGCGCGATGACATGATCGCCCGCCCGCCGGATCGCCAGCATCTGCTCCACGAGGAAGAGGACGGCAAGCGCATCCAGGCTGCGGTCGCGCAGGCCTTCCGTCAGGCGTTGATCGAAGCCAAGGAGCGACTGTCCGGTGCCGAGTTCGTGATGCTGTACGCATCCACGTGCCTGTCCTCATCGAACGCTGATCTGCTCAGCAGCATTCCCTTCGCGCCGCGCAGTTGGTTCCGCGACTGGACCCATGAGCCGCCAGGCTTTCGCAGCCACTGGGCCAGGCACTGGGATCGCCATCACGCCGAGGGCGTTGTCGCTCGGGAAGCGCTCCAAGAGGTCGGTGTCTGGTCCATCGACGCCGAAGACGATGATGATGTGCCGACCGCCGAGGTCTATCTGGCGGCCAGACAGGCTTTTCTGCTGGAGGAGCACCGCCTCGATGGTGACCACTGGCTGCGCGACTTGCTGCACTACGCAGACCCGGATCAGGTCGGCATCCACCACGGCGAAGTGCTGCACGTGGATGACAGCCTGCCATTCAACGGCGACATCATCGGTGTCACCTTGGTCGGAACCTTGTCCGCCAGCTTTGGCGGAGACACCCGCGAGTATGCGGTGGCTGCCATCCGCAGGCATGGCAGGCTCTACGTGACGCCTCATGCGGGAGACGTCACCAGGCTCTTGTCCGACTACATCTTCGATGACCGCTACGACCAAGGTCGCGAGGATGCGGATGCGCAGACCATCGCCACGTTCATCGCGGTCGGCTGCTCGGATTCGCCCGCCCGCGCCATCGAGGAACTGCTGCCCAGGTCCTGGCGATACACCCAGCAGCCCAAGCTCGCGGGTGCCGCCGTGTGCCTGAGCTTCGACGCCGAGGGCAAGCTCGCGAGCGTGCAGTGATCCTCCCTTTCAGCTCCCTCCGGGGAGCTTTTTTTCTTGGGGCGCGGCAATCCGGTGGCGACGAATCCAGATTGCCGGATGACGCACGCCAGCGCAGCGCCGATGCTCCCTCGCATGTGTCGCTGCCGACGCAGCGCCCATGCCCGCAGCCAGGGTGGCCAGGCTGCCGTGGGTTCCCCCCACGCCACCCGCCAGTTCGCCTCGGCATCTCACCGGCGAACGCTGCCCACCGGGGCACCGATGCCTCCTTTCTCCAACCCACGGGATGGTCGCCACATCCCATCAGGGGCGTGTCGCCACCCGGTCGATTTCAGGACTTTCCATGGACAACATCACCCAGCAAGACCGCATCACGCTAAAGAACCTCAAGGTGGCCGACTTCGCCAGCGAGGAAACGCTGTGCTTCAGCGCCACCGTCGTGTTCGACGGCACTCCCATCGCCGAGGCCCGCAACGATGGCCACGGCGGCTCGACATTCCTCCACGCACTCAACGGCAAGGCTGCGCAGTTGGCGCAGGCCGAAGCCTTCGCCAAGAGCCTGCCACCTGCGCCGCTCGACCTCGGTCAGGAGGGTGAAGACCCTCACTACATCGACATGACGCTCGACTTCCTGGTCGATGAACTGGCCGACGCCATGCACGCCGAGCGCAAGGTGCGAGCCGCGTTCAACCGCGACATCGGCAACAAAGTGCTGTTCATCAAGGATGGCAAATTGATGTTCATCAAGGGCATCAAGCTCAAGGCCATCGCCGACCGCAAGGCGTACTTCGCTTCTCTGCGTGCCCGGCAGGCCCAGCCCATCGTCATCCTCGCCGAACTTCCTCCCGAGCAGGCATTCGACCTGTGGAAGCAGCATGTCCTGGGCGACAAGCCCGACTGACCCAGCGCCGACACACCCTCCTGACAGCCCCGCACTCGATGCGGGGTTTCTTTTTTTCCGGCGGCCATCAATCGGGGCTGGGCCGGATGCCGTTTTCCAACTGACGCGGCACGGCTCGCGCACGAAGCTGCCCGCATGTTCGCTGATTCGTCAGCACATGCCAGCAGCCCGGGTTTCAGGCTGCCGCGGGTCTCTCCCGCGTTGCCCACCAGTCCGCATCGCATCAAGTCTGCGGACGCGCGTCCCCGTGACGTCGATGCTTTTTATCAACCGCGTGCGGGAGCTGCCATCCCGTGAGGGACGAGGCCCCGCTTTTCCAAGGAGCCCGTCCATGTCCCAGCAAGCCTCTTTCGGCCAATTAGCCTCGACCTACTGCGGCAAGTTCCTGCCGCTCGAAGTCCTGCAAAGCGCCGCCGGTCACTACATCGGCACGCGCGATACCGAAGGCCCAGTTTCGCGGGAATCCCACGAGTACTTCCGCAGCTATGCCGCGGCTCAACGTGCCCTCGAAAGAGGCGGCTGGTCCCAGCTCGCCATTCCCTGATCCAACTGGAGGAATCACGTCATGAACCAGCTACTGCCGCGGGAAGTCGTCGATCAGATCATGCGGGAAGAACAGCATTTCGCTGCCGCGCCCCAGGCCTTTTTCGAGGCATGGAAGCGCGGCGCCGAGATCGCTGGCCCCGAGTGGTTCGGCGACGGCACCCGTGAAGGCCTGAACCAGGCCAAGAGCAAGTGGGATCTGCGTCCCAACCTGCTGCGGCTCAACGACGCTCTCGGCGTCCTGAGCGGCGGGCAGCGGATGTTCCTCTCCGCGATGGTGAGCTTCTACAACGCCCGCGAGGGTGCCGCGATGCTCAAGCGCTGCGGCTTCGAGGGACTGTCCGATCTGGGCGGCCTCGACCTCGAACGGCGCCAGGTCATCGCCGCCCTGGTCCTCAACTACGCAGGCTGGTAAGCCGATCCCGGCGGACCTCCGCGACTTTCTTCGATCCCAACGAGGGACATCCGTCCCTTCGGGGCGGTGTCCCTCCCTTTTTTCCCAAGGAGTGACCCATGCCCCGAAATCCATCTTTCGCCGTCGTTCTCGAAGGCGGTCTGGTCCAGGCAATCCTCGTCCAGGATTGGCCGGCCCACCTGTCGCTGCCGCCGTTCGTGGTGGTGGACTACGACACCGAGGGCGCCGACGACGACGAGATCACGCGCTTTCCCATCGGCGACTCCGAAGCCGAAGCCGTCTGTCGCGGCGAATCACCTACCGTCCACGAGGCGCTGGCGGATTCCGTGTCGCCACGCGCAGTCCTCGCCGCACTGGACGAGCCTGTCGTCGATGACGGACCCGATCCGCTGGCGATCGCGCGGAGCGTGCGACAGGACATCCTCGACCTCGACGCCACGCTCAACACGGCCGAACAGCCGCCGTCGGGCGAGGACTACAACCACCTGTATGTGCTGGCCAACTGCGGCCTGATCGACGTACTCAAGGCATTGGGCGACCCGACCGACTTCGGCGAATAGCACCAGCGCCACTCCATCACCGACGCCGACAGGCGCCGGACCTCCCACCGGGTCCAATTCCCGGTTCCGGGAATTGGCTCCATTATTCAATCTGGAGAGTTCCCATGTCCCAGAAACCTAACCCTTTTCTTCGCGGCTACTGGAATCTGAAAATCGTCCGCACGCTGTCCATCAGCTACGAGGATGGAAGTCCGCATGTCTGGCGGCCCATCCATGCCAGTCAGCAGCACCTCTCCGACGAGGCGCTGATTTCCTCCTCCTGCATCGTCACCAGCGATTTCGCCGTGGTCAGCAATAGCCCCGAACCTGTGAGCGCCGAGGTACTAGCCGAATGCGATGCCGGTGAAGGCGTCAGCGGCGAAGGTGTGACCGGTGCCGTTGTCTATGCCGTCCATGGCGACGACTTTGACGGTCGTCCGGTCCACATCGGTGACACCTATTCGGCCGAAGCCGCGCGGGAAGTCGTGCAGCGCCTGAGTTTCGAGACCGGCTATTACAGCCGTTGCTGGGAAATCAGCACCGCACACATCAGCCAGGAGACCGGCCAGTACCTCGCCAACCTGGCAGACCTTGCCACGCCGGAGGCCTTCCTGTTCATCGCGTTCCGGGTTCCGTACAGCCCCGCGATCGGCGTCAAGCTGATCTCCACGCCCTGGACGGACCAGAACCTGGAGCACGCCGAGGGCATCAGCGCCGAACAGCTTCGGCAGGAGCACCGGAACAAGGGCATGCCGGACGATCTGGCGAACATCCTTGAACTGGCTGGCCAGGCCGATGTGCGTATCCTGATCCTCGACGCCGACGCTCCCGTGCTGCTGGGCCTGCCGCTGGTCGAGTCCTAGCAGCCTCGATACGCGCCGTCTTTCCTCTTCGTTCTCCCCATGCCAGCCCGACTCCTCGCCAGGAGCCGGGCCGGTCCAATTTCATAGGAGCACCCTCATGTTCCCCGACCTCATCTTGCCCGTAAGCGACTTCGAGCATCAGCTCGGGGCCTGCGTCAACGCTATGGGCCAGGACGACGCCATCGGCCAGATCCTGGTATTCGAGCGCATGCGTGGCACGCTGCACATGCGCCATATCGCCAGCGCCGACCTGGTGGACACCGACATCGACGACTACGAAATGGTCGTGTTCGATGGTGGCAACACCAGCGGCGACACGTGGAAGCACGTTTTCTTCCCGCGTCAGCGCGAGCATTACTTCGTGTACGAAGCCTGACCCCAAGCCCCTNNTTTTTTTTTTTTTTTTTTGGTGCGCCCGGCAGGGCGCACTCACTTGGAGGTGCAAGTCCTCTACTCGCCCGACAAGGGGAAGAGTTAGCCGAAGGCAAGGGTTCCGTGGGCGACCGCGGGTCTGAAGGAAGCCGGATGGCAAAGCGCTGGCCTGACGCACAGGAAGCGGATACGAGGCGTAGTGACTGGGTAAGGCGGCCGAAATCGTCAAAGCCCGAAACTTGTACTGGCGTTGCTACGTAGATCCGACAGGCATAAGCGCGAAGGTGGGTGCGCAATACCCGGGGAGATCTGGTCACGTGCTGGGGCATATTCCAGCTACCGGAGCCGCAAGGCAAGGGATGCGTGACCAGAAGTCAGCAGAGGGCATAGTAGTTCGAGGCGAAGGCGGTGAGCCGATGAGTACCCCGAACGAAGGCCCGAACAGAGGATACCGAGAGTAGGACAGATGATCTCGACGCTGGTTGATGAAGCAGAAGCCCTGGTGACAGGGGCCACGGAACCCAGTACCGGCCGGAAGCCGGGGGGAAGGTCTCGTGGTGCTGAAGCTGGCGCGGCGACAACTGGGCAAACGAAATCGGAGAGCGGCTCGCTCCTGGAGCGGGTCGTAGAGCGCAGCAACATGAGGCTGGCGTATCGACGGGTCAAGCGCAATGGCGGATCGGCCGGGGTTGATGGTCTGACCGTCCAGGAGCTCGGAGCTTGGCTCAAGATGCACTGGCCCAGCGTGAAGCAGGCGCTGCTGGCGGGGACGTATATGCCGCAAGCGGTGCGCCGGGTGGACATCCCCAAGCCAAGTGGCGGGGTACGTAGTCTAGGCGTGCCAACGGTGGTGGATCGTCTGATCCAGCAGGCGTTACATCAAGTTCTCCAGCCGATCTACGAGCCGACCTTCTCGGCCAGTAGCTTCGGGTTCCGGCCGGGGCGCAGCGCGCTCGACGCAGTACGGCAGGCGCAACGCCATGTCCAAGCCGGACGGCGCTGGGTGGTTGATATCGATCTGGAGAAATTCTTCGATCGGGTCAACCACGACGTGCTGATGGCGCGGGTGGCGCGCCAGGTACAGGACAGGACGACCCTCAAGCTGATCCGTCGCTTCCTGGAAGCGGGGGTGATGGCGGGCGGGGTGGAACAGTCCCGTACGGAAGGGGCGCCCCAAGGCGGCCCGCTGTCGCCGTTGTTGTCGAACGTACTGCTGACGGATCTGGATCGGAAACTGGAGAAGCGGGGCCTGGCGTTCTGTCGCTACGCTGACGATTGCAACATTTACGTCGGCAGCGAGCGGGCGGGACACCGGGTCATGGCAGGCATCAGGACCTATCTCGAGAAGGTCTTGAGGCTAAAGGTGAACGCGTCTAAGAGCGCGGTTGCTCGACCGGGAAGCCGTAAGTTCCTGGGATATCGGGTAGCCGAACGCCACGCAAGCGTCAGCCTGTACGTCGCCCCGGAAAGTATCGGGCGGCTCATGGAGCGCGTGCGTGACGTGATGCGGCAAGGGCGCGGTCAGTCCTTGGTGAAGGTTATCCAGAGGCTGAACCCGCTGCTACGCGGATGGGCGAACTACTTCCGCCTAACCGTGCAGCGGCGGCGCATGCAGGATCTGGATGGCTGGGTGCGTCGTCGTCTTCGCTGTCTGCTCTGGCGGCAGTGGAAAACTGGGCGTACACGCCAACGCCGCATGATTGCGCTGGGGCTGGACCCGCAACGGGCCTGGAAATCCAGCGGCAATGGTCGCGGCCCATGGTGGAACGCCGGGGCATCTCACCTTCAACAGGCGTTGCCTAACGCCTACTTCACGGCCATGGGGCTGGTCTCGATCCGCGACACCGTGGATCGCCTCCAGCGTATCAACTGAACCGCCGTATGCGGAACCGCACGTACGGTGGTGTGGGAGGGCTGAGGGGGTAACCCCTCACCCTACCCAATCCCGTAGCACAGGAAAGCGGGTGTGGCGCGGTGCGGTTTCCTGCGGGCGGGCCACGCATCCCTAAACCATCCTTGCCCCCATGTTCGTCGGCGCAGCCGACACATGCCCAGGCAGCCAAGACCTTCGAGGCTGCAAGCACGGGAAACCGCGCTGGTCGTTTCTTCCCACGGACGCTCCGCGTCCATCCACCCACAAGGGACCTCTCCCTTGCGGGCGGGGAATCCCTTGTTCTTCCTCAAGGAGATTCCCATGGACCGTTCTCTCATCAAATCCATGATGCCTTCGCTTGTCGCAGGCCATGTGCCCCGCAACTTGCGGTCGATCAAGTACCGCTTTTTCGATGATCAGCCGCAGTCCTCGACGCTGGGCTTCGCCATCGATCCCCAGCCCTTCGACGGCAAAGTGGTCGCGGCCAACGACGACGCCATCGTCGTCAAGCTCAAGCCCAGCGAGTTTGCGGTGCTCGATCCCAACCTGGTCACCACCGTTCCCAGCGAGGGCGCCAAGGTACATGTCCAGCCCTACGCACGGCGCCGTTTCGACGGCCTGCGCGCGGACACCCCGGAAGTGATCACCGAGAAGACCGCAGACGGTGTTCCCTACACCATCACCAGGCACATCCTCGGCTCCGCGCCGGCCAAGCTGCCCATCCCCGAGCCGCAGTGCATGGAACTGGGCCAGCTCATCCAGCAGTTGGAGGAAATGCCGGCGCCCGACGGGTTCCGGCGCATCACCCACATGCTGGTCGATGCGAGCGCCCGCGACTTCACCTGGGTCGATCCGAAGCCGTCCAAGATCATCGAGACACCCCCGGCGATCGGCTTCACGGTCTCGACCGCGAAGTTCGAGGGCCAGGTGACGATCCTCTACGACCGCGGCGGCGACACCTACGTGGTGGAACTGCATCGGGATGGCGAACTTGTCGATCGGCATGACGAGGTCTATTTCGACATGCTCGGCGAAGTACTGGAGAGACTCATCGACGACGGAAACTGGCCGGATCGACGTGAGCGTGATCGATGCCAAGGCTTCCCGGCGACGCCAGGCGGTGCCGGCGTGATGTTCGAGGCGAGCGAGTGCTGGGTGGTGTATTCGCCCAACGAGTCCGCCATCAGCGACAGCGCCGGCTTCTGGTCCAACGAGTTCGGCTGGGTCCAGTTCGACCAGGCGACGCGCTTCTCGACGCAAGAGACCGGGAGCTTGCAGCTTCCGATCTCAACGGGTGGGGATGCGCGCTTCGTTCCCTGGCACGAAGCCCAGCAGCACTACGGCTGAGTTCGCAGCCTGCCGGCGACTTGCCCCCACAGGCCTTCCATCCGTTCGGGTGGAGGGCCTTTTTTTCTTCATCCCCACAGGAGATTTCAACCATGGCACTGCGATTCAAAGGCACCGATCTGCGGCCGGTGCTGGCCGAGGCCGTCGCCAACCAATGCCGCGTCGTCCTCGCCAAGGACCAGGGCGTGTACTTCCTCGCCGAGCGCGGAGAGCGCCGCCCCGATGGCCGCGTGAAGCTGCTGGCCTACGCCGTCGGCTGCAACCCGGATACCGACCGTTCGATGACTGGTGGGAACTGGCACGCGCCGAGCTGGGCGGCGACGACTTCGGCGAGTTCTTCGACCCGAAGGAAGGCGTCTTCGCACGCATCCTGCACGGCACGGACGATCTGATGCTGTCCGCCACCCCCACGCAACTGTCGCTGGAGGTGGTGCCAGTGGTGTAGCACGGCTACCACCGTCCCTCACAGCCCCCGTCACGGGGGCTTCCTTTTCTCCGCACCGCGGTCATTGCCGCTTGTGCGCGTTCGTCTCCGGCCGCCATGGCCCGCCCCGTCGGCATGCCCGCCGACATGCCCTCGGAGACGACCGCATGCACGACCCGTTCAAGATCACACAGCCGACCTGCATCAGCTTCTCGGGCGGGCGCACCAGCGCCTACATGCTCTGGCGCGTGTTGCAGGCCAATGGCGGCCTGCCTGCCGACACTCTGGTCTGCTTCGCCAACACCGGCAAGGAGATGGAGGCGACCTTGCGCTTTGTGCGCGACTGCGCCGAGCACTGGCAGGTGCCGATACGCTGGCTGGAATACCTGCCCACGGAGCCAGGCTTCACGCTGGTGGACTTCGATCGGGCCAGCCGCCAGGGCGAGCCGTTCGAGGCGCTGATCCGCAAGCGCCAGTACCTACCTAATCCCGTCGCGCGCGGCTGCACGACCAGCCTGAAGATCCGCCCGATGCACCGCTACCTGCGGCATCTGGGGTGGACGGACTGGGACCAGATGATCGGCATTCGCGCCGACGAGCAGCGCCGCGTCGCCAAGATTCGCGCGCGCGGCCATTCCACCGAATCGACCCGCGAGACCATGTGCATGCCGCTGGCGGACGCCGGCGTCACCGTGCGCGACGTGGACGCCTTCTGGCAGGCTCAGCCGTTCAACCTCGACCTGCTGACGGTAAACGGGCGCACGCTCGAAGGGAACTGCGACCTGTGTTTCCTGAAGCCGCGTGGGCAGCGCCTGGCGCTCATCAAAGCCCGGCCCGAGGCGGCCATCTGGTGGGTGCGCATGGAGTCGCTGAACCTCGCCAGCAAGCCCAGCGGTGCCCGGTTCCGCGCCGATGGCCCGAGCTATGCCGACCTGGCGCGCTTCGCCGCCGATCAGGGCGATCTGTTCGACACCGCCGAAGAGCCGATCGCCTGCTTCTGCGGCGACTGACGAATAGGGATGCCCCCGGATGCCGATTGATTGCTGCCGCGCGCGCGAGCCCCAGCCATGCTGACCCCATGCCTGCTGACGTTGTCAGCGACATGCCAGGCAACCATCGGTCTTCGAGGTTGCCGCGCAGTACCTACTGCGTGACCGAGCCAGCTCGCACCGCATCCATTTGCGAGCGGCCACCAGTCTCTGGTGGCGGATGCTTTCGCCTTATCAACCCACCGCGGGGTTACGCACCTTTCCCCGCATGCGTGGGGCCGGTGTGTCTCCGCTTCATCCCTATGGAGATTCACCATGAGCAACACGTCCAACGAGAAATCGTATTTCGACCTCCACACCTCCGGCATCGGCTACATCCAGCGTGCCCGCGAGGTTCCCGTCCGGGGCGGCCGCCGTGCGCAGCCGTTCCTGGCTTGCACCATCGCCGCGCTGGTCGGTCCCGCCAAGGACCCGACCTACCGCTACTTCGACGTCAAGGTCTCGGGTGCCGAGGCCAAGAAGCTGGTCGAACGCTACATCGGCGTCGACGATCCCAAGCAGCGTCCGCTGGTGCGCTTCCGCACTGGCGATCTGCGCGGTGATCCGTACATCCGCGACAAGGGTGA
The DNA here is from genome assembly GCF_016307435.1 of Pseudomonas sp. S4_EA_1b. NCBI lineage: Bacteria > Pseudomonadati > Pseudomonadota > Gammaproteobacteria > Pseudomonadales > Pseudomonadaceae > Pseudomonas > Pseudomonas sp. S4_EA_1b. Next base: position 39,768 of record NZ_JAEILC010000034.1, read on the forward strand.
AAAGAAGGGCCAGGCCGGCGCGTCCCTCAAGGCACGGCTGCTCAAGGCCGAGCCGCTTGACCGGGCCGAACTGGCTTCGATCAAGCAGCACGAACTGATCACCCGCGGCATCGGCTACCTCAGCCGAGTGAAGGACGTCACCCCCAAGAATGGCGACCCCTTCCTGTCATGCACCATCGCCGCCCTGAGCGGACCTGTCGATGAACCGGAATATCGGTACTTCGACACCATCGTCGCCACCCCCGAGGCCGAGCACCTGGTTCGCCGGTGCGTGCAGGCCATCGAAGGGGACCGCAAGGTGCTGATCGCCTTCCGTCTGAACGACATGAAGATCGATCCGTACATCCGCACCAAGGGCGAGCGCGCCGGGGAACCGGGAGCGAGCCTGGAATCGACGCTGGTCCACATCGGTCTGATCAAGATCGACGGCACCCAGGTCTATCCGACGAGCCAGGCGCAAGCCGAGGCGCCGCAGGCCGAGGACGCACCCGCGCCCGAAGCCGAGGTTGCCGCCGACACCGCTGCCGACCAGCCTGTCGAGCCCGCCGAGCGCGAGCCCGCAGGTGAAGTCGAGGAGCAGGAGCCGGCATTGGCTGCTTCGTTCTGATCCTGCATGGCCCCTCACGGGGCCTTGCCTTTTTCCTATTCCCAAGGAGAACCATCATGGTAGCCACCTCGGAAGCCACAAGATCAGTCCTACCCATCGTCGTCCCGGGCCAGCTCACGTTGCGAACCATCCGCGGCAAGAACGGCCCGTTCACGGTCGGTCGTTTGACCACGCCCATCGGCGAATTTGCCGTGAAAGACCCGGAATTGGAGCAGTATCCCGAAGGCAAGTACGACGGGGAGTTCGTCATCCGCGTGCGACGTGAAGTCGCTTAAGTAATTGTTCCAACGGAGGAAACTCCGCGGAGGAACCTGGTGTTCCGTCATCAGTAGCCTACCGGCACATGCAGGACTGGTAACGGTCTTGTGTGAAGCTGCCGGGACAATGTAGCTGGGCCCTCGGGCTGCGCTGATGCCGTGAGGCAAGGCGTTATCTGCAAGCATCAATGCGGATACGGCGCTAGGCTGGGTGGTATGACCAACGCAAGTGAACTGCTATTAAACATCGTTACGAATAACAAGCCAAAGATGCTGACAGGCTTGAACCAAAAGGTATGCGGTCGGTTGCTCTCTTTCGGATTGAGAGCACACGGACATCATGACCGCCGGTGAAAAGGCAGGGTCTAACCCATCTCGTTACTCAAGCGAAACACGGTAAGCCCGTATCGCTGCCCATTGGGGCAGGCAGACCGTAAGGAATGCTGTTGGCGGTGCGGGTATAGGAATGTGGAAAAAGCGAATGCTGTCCTGTAATGGGGCGGATAGGGGTTGAGCCGCAAGGCGACATCACTCCACGCGAAAGCGGGCAGACTTCCACTTGGTCTTTCTCTACGAGAGAACTTGTCCAACCTTCTTAAAGAGGGAATTGCAGATGACTACGCAAGAAATTGCTTGCGCGGGTGCGCCCTCACGCGAATCGGTCACATGGCACAGCATCGACTGGGCTGCGTGTCACCGTGAAGTGCGAAGGCTCCAAGCGCGTATCGTAAAGGCGACACGGGAAGGAAAACATGGCAAGCTGAAAGCCCTGCAATGGATTCTGACCCACTCGTTCAGCGGCAAAGCATTGGCCGTCAGACGAGTCACCGAGAACCAAGGCAAGAAGACGCCGGGTGTGGATGGCATCACATGGTCCACCCCGGAAGCCAAGTCTGAAGCCATGTTGTCACTCAAGCGGTGCGGGTATCGTCCCCAACCGCTGAAGCGTGTCTATATTCCCAAAGCCAATGGGAAGATGCGGCCGCTGGGTATCCCGACCATGAAGGACAGAGCGATGCAGGCGCTATACCTGCTTGCTCTTGAACCCGTGGCCGAGACCACTGCGGATAGGCGCTCATTTGGGTTCCGACCAGAAAGGTCCACGGCGGATGCTATCGAACAGTGCTTCAAATCACTGTCCATGAAGGCGTCTCCGCAATGGGTTCTGGAAGGCGACATCAAAGGCTGCTTCGACAACATCAGCCATGACTGGCTCATGGGTCATGTACCGACAGATCGCGAGATTCTGAGGAAGTGGCTCAAGGCCGGATACATGGAAGATCGGCAACTTTTTCCAACCGAAGCCGGTACCCCGCAAGGGGGCATTATCTCGCCAACCCTGGCGAATCTCGTCTTAGATGGTCTTGAAGCGAAGCTGTTTCAGACGTTCGGCAAAGAACGTTTTATAAATGGCAAGCAGATCACCATGAAAGTCAACTACGTGCGGTATGCGGACGACTTCATCGTGACAGGACGCTCGAAAGAGCTACTGGAACAAGAGGTCATGCCGATAGTCAAGGAATTCATGCGGGAACGGGGGCTCACGCTCTCACCGGAGAAGACCAAGATTACGCACATAGACGAGGGCTTTGATTTTCTAGGTCAAAACGTGCGCAAGTACAGCGGCAAGCTGTTGATTAAGCCGTCGAAAACGAACGTGACAACCTTTCTGGAAAAAGTGCGCTCCGTGGTCAAAGGAAACAAGGCGCTAAATCAGATACATCTGATCAAGCTACTTAACCCGATGATCCAAGGCTGGGCAAATTATCACCAGCACGTCGTCTCAAAAGCGACGTTCGCGAGTGTCGATCATCAGATTTGGCATGTGTTGTGGCAGTGGGCCGCCCGTCGGCATCCGCATAAGGGTAGTGTCTGGATCAAGCAGCGCTACTTCCATTCCGTAGGCTCCCGTAACTGGGTGTTTGCGGCGGCGACAGGTGAAAAGTTCCCCGATGGGAATTCGATCCTGGCGGTACTGCGGAAGGCAACGGATACGCCCATCCGGCGACACCGGCTAATCAAGTTGGAGGCTACTCCACTCGACCCGCTGTGGGAAACGTACTTTGAGGAGCGTATGAGCCTCAAGATGCAGAACTCACTGAGGGGCAGGAAGAAGCTCATCAACCTCTGGTTGGATCAGGATCGCCGTTGTCCAATCTGCCAGCAATTGATCACGCAGGAATCGGGGTGGCATGTCCACCACATCATCCGGCGGGTCGATGGCGGAAAGGACGGGAGTACCAACCTCGTGATGGTGCATCCGAACTGTCATAACCAGATCCACGTCAATGGTCTCAAGGTGGTGAAGCCGGTTCGCGAAAGCGAGCTTTGAAAGGCTTGAGCCGTATGAGGGGAAACTCTCACGTACGGTTCTTAGGGGGGGATGGGCCAGTAATGGCCTGTCCCTACCCGACTACATCTTCGCGAAGTCCTATCCGGTCGCGGGCGGCGCGCGCTTTGAAGTCCGCGCCAACCTCGACGGCATGACGCTCAATGGCATCGACAAACTAAGCCGTGACGAGGCCCGCAGCTTCGCCACCCAGGAAGTCGATCCGCTTGATGAAGAGCAAGAGGCACAGCCAGCGGCAACGCCGGCCAAGCCCGTCAAAGCATCCAAACCCGCCAAGCCCGCACCCGTGCAGGCGTCGGCGGACCCGCTGGTCGATACCACGCCTTTCGGGGTGGATGCGCCGACGCCCGCCGCGGTTGCTGCCACCGGCAGTGCCGAGGATGGCGATGCCGCGCTGTTCGGCAGCCTGTGGCCGCTGGGCGAATCCGTGAAACTGGATTCGACCATCGACCGCCGCGCGTTGCGTGCGCAGATCGCCCGCCTGGGTGAACTGGGCTACGCGCTGGACTTTAAGACGCAGGAGTGGAGCCGCCAGGCCGAACTGCAACCTGCGTGATCGCAGACGCCGCATCCGCGGTGTTCTTCATCCACCCGCCGGGGTTCCTTCCCCATGCGGGGGGAGGCTCCGGCTTTCTTCTGGAGGTCTCCACCATGTCCACCATCGCTTGCGATACACCTCATACCGCGCTGGACGAACCCGCGTGGCGCGCTGTCTGCAAGACGGCCGCCGAGCATGCCCAGCGTGGTTGCGGCCTGTCCTGGGATCACTGGGTCACTCTCTTCAGTTCGGAGATCGACGCGCAAGCCAGTCGATTGCCGGAAAACCAACGGGCTCAGGCCCTGGAAATCGCGACCCAGGAATGGGACTACGCAACGCCTGCCCAACGGCAGGAAACCCGGGACTGGAACGCTGCAAACGGCTACTGCTCCCATGGCATCGAACTGGGCTACTGCCCAGCCGGTTGCGGTTCCTAGTCCGCACCGGACTCCATCGCCGCACACGCGGCATTCCATCACCCGCTGGGGGTTCTCCCCCAAGGAGAGGCCTCCGGCTCCATTCTTCAGGAGGCCTCTCATGGGCTGGTATTTCTCCCCCCAATCGCGGTCTGAACTGATCGCGGAACTGATCGCACCGCAAGAGACCGAGCGCGCCAGCGTCAAGGTCATCGCCCACGCGCTGCGCGGCAACGTCCTCTGGTCCGTCGCGGAAGTGACGGCCAAGGTCGAAGGTGTGCATCGTCATCTGGCGCCGGGCCAATCCCTGCGCTACATCCGCTGCGATCTGCTCGAACGCAGCGGCGGCCAGTGGGGCTACAAGCCGCTGGACGAGTCCATGCACCCGTACTACTACTCGTGCCCGCTGTCCTATCTGGACCTCGCACCGGAGCAGTCCGCCGACTGGCGTGCAGGCGTTCGCGCCTACCACGCGCGGCGGCGCACACCCACGGCACCTGCGGCATCCACCGCAGCGCTGATGGCCTGAGCCAGGAGGAACCGACATGGACCCGATCCTGGCTGCGCTCCCGCCCTCGCTGCTGAAGCTCGTTGAAGGGAGTTTGTCCAACGACGAAGTTTCTTCCGACGAGGAAATGCTGGAGTACCTCATCAGCAATGGCCTCACCGAGGAACAGGCACGGCAGGCGCTGACCTACCGCGACCAGTACCTCAACAACATCTACCTGGACGGCTTCACGCCGATCACCGCGGTGGACGACGCACTCCACTTCAACCCGCACACCCGGCAGTTCGAGCCGGACTGAGCGAATTTCTTCCACCCCCTGGGACAGTGCTTGCCCCAGCGGGCGGTGCTGTTCCCGTTTATCCGAGGACACCACCATGCCCGCACACACTTCTTCTACCACGCTGTATCGCATCGACGAATGCTCCGACGTGATGGCCGACGCTTGCGTCGGCGACGACCAGGGCAACCTGATCTTCCTGTCGATCTGGGCGCGGGACACCGCCGTCCAGCAGTTCCTCGCTCGTCTGACCCTCGGGCGCGACAAACAGGGCCTGGACCAGTTCCACGTCATCACCGACCAGGGCGGCAGCGTCCCGGTGTTCATCGGCAACGTCGATCGTCTGGAAAAGCGCATGACCCGCGCCTACCGGCGAACGCTGTTCGGTTCGCTGTCCAACGTGTGGCTGTTCGACCGCCGCTGCGTCAAGCCCGACAAGGCCAACGCCAGCGCACTGGCATTGCTGCCCAAGGGCAGCGCCCACCGGCTTGACCGCCTGTGGATGCTGCTAAGGGACACCTGCCCACTGCCGCTGCTCGACCACTGGCGCGAACCCGTGCTGGAACTGCTACAGACCCGCGAGATGCTGGCCCGTCTTCCGTTCGCCCTCGGGCCGCTGGAAGGCCATCGGCTCGCCATCGACGTGCCGGCGCTGACCCTGGCGCTGGGCTCTCTGATCCGCAGTGACGTGCTCACCGCCTATCCCTATCCGGCCAAGATTTGGACGCCGGAAGCGGTAGCGGCTTGACCCACCCGCGAGGGCACGCCAAAGCGTGCGTTCGCACTTCATCCCCGCCAACCAGGAGACTTCCATGGCCCTCATGTTCCCGCGGCTCGCCCGCAATTTCGCCAAGAACGGGTATTACCCGACCGACGAACCCACGCTCGAAAGAGCTCTCAACGCACTGATGCCCAGCGATGGTCCGATGTGCATCCTCGATCCCTGCGCCGGCGAAGGCGTGGCGATCGCCGAAGCCGCTCATGCCCTCGGGCGCGAGCAGGCCAAGGCGTTCGCCGTCGAGTTCGACGCGGAACGGGCACGCCATGCCCGCGGCCTTGTCGATCACTGCCTGCACGCGGACCTGATGGACACGATGATCTCCAAGCAGTCATTCGGGCTGCTCTGGCTCAACCCGCCGTATGGCGACCTGTCCAAGGACGTCAACGGCAACATCGGCTATCAAGGTCAGGGCCGTCCCCGCTTCGAGAAACTGTTCTACCAGCGCAGCCTGTCGCTGTTGCAGTACGGCGGTGTGCTGGTCTTCATCGTCCCCGGCTACGTGCTCGACGCCGAGCTGGTCGGCTGGCTGACGCGCCACTACACGGACCTGCGGATCTACCGAGCGGTGGAGACGCAGTTCAAGCAAGTGGTGATCTTCGGTCGCAGGGTGCGTCAGCGCGAGCTGGCACCCGATGGTCTCAAGGCCGTGCGCAATCTGCTGCTGCAGGTCGGGCTTGGTGAAGTCGAAGCCGAGGAGCTGCCGAGCGAATGGCCGTTCCTGCCGTACATCGTTCCCGCCAGTCCGGCCGAGCCGGAGCATTTCTTCCGCGTGACGATGGAGCCGGAGCAATTCGCCGATGAAGTCGGCCGGCTGCAAGGCCTCTGGCCGTCGCAGGACACGCACCTGGGGGCAGCGCAGCAGTCGCTGCGTCCACCGGCGCGTGCCTTGTCCCACTGGCATCTCGCCCTGGCCCTGGCCGCGGGCGCGATCTCGGGGGTTGTGCGCTCCAAGACCGGGCGCGTGCTCGTCGTCAAAGGTGACACCCACAAGGACAAGACGCTCCAGCGGGAATTCACCGAACGCGAAGACGGCTCCATCGCCGAGACCCGCATCCTCACCGACAAGTTCGTGCCTGTCATCCGCGCGTGGGACATGACGCCCGGCTCCGCTACACGGGGCGAGGTCCTGACCATCCGTTAATCCATCGGACGCGCTGTCGTCCTGCTGTACCACATCGAAGGAGAAACACCATGTTCCCCAATCTGTTCAAGCGGCCCGCGCCGCAGAAGCAACCGTTGTTCGCACCAGGTACGTTGCAGTTGAGCGAGAAGGTGCATTGGCTGGCCCGCAAAGGCCTGATCGACCCCTTGGCTCTTGTCCAGCGCCATGTGCGCGGTGACTGGGGCGAGACCGATGAGGCCACCCGTCAAGCCAACGATGTCGCAATCCGTGGGGACGATCCGATGATCTCCCACTTCAGGATCACGCCCGAACTGGTGTTGATCGTCAAGACCAGCGAGGACCACCAGACCACGGTGATCCAGCTTCCCGAAGAACGGGACATGATCTGACAGCACCATCGTCGTCTTCATCCACCTGACGGAGCCACTTCACTCCGCCAGGGGTGTCGTGGCTCAATGACTCATCAAGGAGGAGCCCATGGCATCACATCACATTGAAACCTACTGCCACGGGCTGGCGTTTCCAATCGGTGCGCTCATCTTCAGCAGGGGCATCGATCGCCTGGTCCGCACGGGTCGGCTCGACCCGATCCCGTACTTCAGGCGCCACACCCGTGGCGACTGGGGCGACGTCAACATCCAGCAATGGCAGGCCAACAGCACTGCACTGCAATCCGGTGCATCGCTGGAATCCCGCTACGTGATCCATCCGGGGCTGGCCATCCGCATCGTCACCGATGCGGAGCGCAGCGCCACCGTCATCGTGCTGCCGTCCGAAGACTGAGCACGATTCACCAGCAGGCCGCCACGGCCGGCAACTTCGACCACCTCGGCCAAGCGCCGATTTCCTTCCCACTGCGGGGCATGCCATTGGCCCGCTGGGGGTAGTGCATGCCCCATTTTTCATTGGAGCATCACCATGTCCCTCGATCTCGAAACCACTGCCGCTGAAGCCGCGCCCGTACAGGGCGAACTGCTCGATGCGGAATCTTCCCCTCTGACCCTGAGCCTTCAGGATTTTGTCGGCGAGTTCGGCGACGAACTGCTCGACGCCCTCAATAGCGCGAACCCGCCGGTCTATAACGGCCAGCCGCGGGCGCACCGGCAACTCGTCGTCGCCAGCCTCAAGCGCAAGCTGTTCCCGGCCCAGGCCGAAGTCGTCCACGCCGCCGCCGAGCTGCTAGTCGATCGGGGAGAACGCGCCGCGATCGTCAATGGCGAAATGGGTTGCGGCAAAACGACCGTCGGCATCGCCACGGCCGCCGCGCTCAACGCCGAAGGCTACCGCCGCACCCTGGTTCTTTCGCCACCGCACCTTGTTTACAAGTGGCGGCGCGAGATCCAGGAAACGGTAGCAGGTGCCAAGGTCTGGGTGCTCAACGGGCCGGATACGCTCGTCAAGCTAATCAAGCTGCGCGAGCAGTTGAATGTCCAGCCCACGGGCCAGGAGTTCTTTGTCCTGGGCCGGGTCAGGATGCGGATGGGCTTCCACTGGAAGTCCGTCTTCACCCAGCGGCGCACCCGCCACGGCGACGTGGCGGCCTGCCCGGACTGCGGCAGGGTCATCACCGACCTCGACGGCGAGCCGGTCAACCCGGTCGCCCTCCAAGCCGAGGAACACCGCAGGAAGTGCAGCCACTGCGCCGCGCCCCTGTGGACACTGATCCGCCCGCGCAGCCTGTCCGGCAGCGACCAGTCCTCGGCCGTGCTGAAAGCCCTCAAGCGCATCCCGACGATCGGGGAAGTCACCGCGCAGAAGCTGATGCAGAAGTTCGGCGACGGGTTCCTGGCGTCGATGCTGGGCGACAACATCCATGAGTTCATCAACTTGATGGATGGCAACGGCGAACTGGTCTTCTCTGACCGCCAGGCGCATCGCATGGAAAGAGCGATGGCGAACATGGAGTTCGGCTTTGGCGAAGGCGGCTACCAGCCGTCCGAGTTCATCAAGCGCTATCTGCCGCAAGGCACGTTCGACTTGTGCATCGCGGACGAGGCCCACGAGTACAAGAACGGTGGCAGTGCCCAAGGCCAGGCCATGGGCGTGCTGGCGGCGAAGGCTCGCAAGACCTTGCTGCTGACAGGCACGTTGATGGGCGGCTACGGGGACGACCTGTTCTACCTGCTGTTCCGAGCCCTGCCTGGGCGGATGATCGAAGACGGCTACCGCCCGACCACGAGCGGCAGCATGACCTCGGCCGCCATGGCGTTCATGAGGGACCACGGGGTCCTCAAGGACATCTACTCCGAAAGCACCGGCACGGCGCACAAGACGGCCAGGGGCACCAAGGTATCGGTGCGCACGGTCAAGGCTCCCGGCTTCGGGCCGAAGGGGGTCTTGCGGTGCATCCTGCCGTTCACGATCTTCCTCAAGCTCAAGGACATCGGCGGCAACGTCCTGCCGCCGTATGACGAGGAGTTCCGTGAAGTCGCAATGGACGTGGCGCAAGCCGCGGCCTACCGCGACCTGGCGGGTCGGCTGACCGCGGAGCTGAAACAGGCTCTGGCGCGACGCGATACGACGCTGCTGGGCGTGGTGCTCAATGTGCTGCTGGCTTGGCCGGACTGCTGCTTCCGGTCGGAAACCGTGGTGCATCCGCGCACGCGCAACACCTTGGCGTTCGTCCCGGCTCAGTTCAACGAGTTCGAGGTGACGCCGAAAGAGCGCGAGCTGATCGACATCTGCAAGGAAGAGAAGGCGCAGGGCCGCAAGGTTCTGGCCTACACGGTCTATACCGGCACGCGCGACACCACGTCGCGCCTGAAGGTGCTGCTGGAGCAGGAAGGTTTTCGGGTGGCAGTGCTGCGCGCGAGCGTGGATGCCAGCCGCCGCGAGGACTGGATCGCCGAGCAACTGGACCGTGGCATCGATGTGCTCATTACCAACCCTGAGCTTGTCAAGACGGGATTGGACCTGTTGGACTTCCCGACGATCGTGTTCATGCAGTCGGGCTACAACGTGTACTCGCTCCAGCAGGCGGCGCGTCGCTCCTGGCGCATCGGACAGAAGCAGTCCGTGCGCGTGATCTATCTCGGCTATGCCGGCTCCTCTCAGATGACCTGCCTGGAGCTGATGGCCAAGAAGATCATGGTCTCGCAGTCCACCTCGGGCGACGTGCCCGAATCGGGCCTGGATGTACTTAACCAGGACGGTGATTCCGTCGAAGTGGCGCTGGCCCGGCAACTCGTTGCAGCGTAAATTCTGCGACAACGCCGGCATCCCCATTGGGATGCCGGTTTTTTTTTGCCGCCCCTCAGTAAGGCGCGGAGCTTGCGTTGCCTAGGCTACTGCTGCAAGCCGGCGGTCCGCATCCGATTCTCCAACTCGTCCAAGAACGGGGAGCGTCCAAGCCGCATCGGGCCGAATCGACCATCGACAAAGCCCGAATAGAGCATGTGGACCTCGTCACGGGCGCGGGTCAGGCCCACGTAGAAGAGGCGACGACTTTCGCGCAATTTCTCGGGACTCTCATTGCGCCACGGCAGGTTCCCAAGATCGAGACCGACCATGATGACCACGCCGTACTCGCAGCCCTTGGCCGAATGTAAGGTCAATAGATTGAGGTGCGCTGGCGACCCATCTCGCCCCCCGAGGCTCACGATATCCAGGGAGGCCAATGCGCCACCTTCCGCGAGTGCCGCCGTCATACGGTCCAACTGCTCCTTCTGGTCGGCGAGCGCGCTCTCTGCGTCCAGCAGGTCATCGAGGATACCGGTCCGAAGCGCTGCAACGAACTCACGCGCAGGTTGAACATCCTGGCGCAGGGACCATAAAAGCGCGGTCAGCACTTGCCCCTCGCGTTTGGCCTGGCTCTCGTCCAGATGCGCACGGCGGAAAGCCAGATAACGTTCGATCAAACCACGCAACTGCGGCCGCCCGATGCGCCAGCCGCCTGCGCACCAGGCTGCGCAGTCCTCGACCCAACTCGTCAGGCCCACCTTGCGATAAGGCGCGGCATTGTCGACCCGGATGTAGTCGAGTCCGCTGGCCGTCGCCACCTCGGCAACGACGTCGCCTGCGCGGTAGTCCTTGTAGAGGATTGCGATATCACCAAGCGTCCGACCGGGCTTGGCCGCCAGAGCCGCCGGAATGATCTGCGCAATGGCATGCGCGGCCTGATCCGCTAAGCCCCCAGGACGCAGCACGAACGCGATGGACGCCTGACGCGTCGGGTCGTTCGCCCGATAACCGCGGGCTTCGCCCAACGCCAGCTCCGAGGCGTTAACGATTCTGGTACCTGATCGATAATTGAGCTGAAGCTGGACCCGCTCAATATCGTCGCGTGCGGCCAGTTCCGTGAGCAAGCCGCCGTCGGCCCCCGTGAAACCATAGATTGACTGATCCGCATCGCCTACCGCGAATAAGCGAACACCGCCATCGAACGCCAGGCGCTTGACGATCCGATGCAGCGCGACGCCCAAGTCCTGGTACTCGTCGACGGCGAGCACCGGAAACTTCGCCTGGACCAATGGCAGCACCCAGTCGTGCTCGACAATCAGCCGCTGGCCGAAGACGACCATGTCGTCGTAGTCGATTAATCCCTCGTTACGCAACGCCGCTTCGTAGGCGATCGCCCAAGCGGCAAGCTCCTCCTCGCTGCGCCACATGACGCTGTTTCGGTCGAGAACAGAGCGTCGGTGCCGCCCCAGATCGATGGCCTTGTACGGATGATTGGGCCCGAAGAGCGCGTCCCCCGACTGCCTCAGCAAACGGTCGCTCACCCGCTGCGTTGCCACCGCCAATGGAAACGGAATCGGCAGTTTGGCCAAGCGCCCGTAGGGCATCAGCAGATGGCGCAGGCAAAAGCCATGCACCGTGCCAATGAACAGGTTTGGTGCCTCTCGCAATCCCAAGCCTTCGAGGCGGCGAGTCAGTTCGCGCGCGCATTCCTGGCTGTAGGTAATGCATGCGGCTCCACGAGGGGCGCGGACGTCCTCGGCCAAGATGCGTGCGAGCTTCAGCACCAAGGTCTTCGTCTTGCCACTCCCCGGTCCGGCGAGCACCACGCAGTGCCCTTGCGAGTCGTATGCCGCCTGTTGGCCGGGATTGCCGGCTAGGTCTGCGGCCTGCGCCAGGTAGGCGGAGCTGACACTAGACGACGGCATCACGGATGTACTCAAGCGCAGAGCGAATGTAGTCCGGGCACGTGTCATCCGATACCGACACCGCAAGCGCCTGTGCAAACCGCCCCTTACCAATGCGCTCAATCATCGCCAGCAAACGGTCTTCATCAAGCTCATCTGGATCGTCCACCCAAGACTGCAGATCGTCCAAGCTTGCCCGCTTCAAAGGCAACTCTCGTTCGATCACCTGTTGCATCGACTCGGCCAAACCACCTGCGAATAGTTCAGGCTCCAGCGTGTTCTCGTTGACGAAGTATCCGAGTTCCACGGCGCGCTCCAGGACATCGTCCACGTCCCACTCGCCGTGATCGTCGCCCGGCTCGACCACATCGAGGACATTGGCGAGGCGCCGACGTACGCGCGGCGGCTTTCCGTCGACCGGGTCACGGTCGGTCAAGATCACATGCGGGATGTTTAGGCCATGAGGCCCCAAGAGTTTCACGTAAGGAGTGAAGTTGGTGCCGCCCACCGAACACACCGTGATTCCCAGCATGTCGAGCGGGATACCCAGCGCTTCCGCGAATGCTGGGATGAGGAAGCGCTCCGCATCGCCCTCGACCAGAATGACGCCCCGTGAAAAGAAGATTTCGCCGCGCGTCACATCAATGTAGCGCTGCAGGTCTTCCTCGTCGCGTTGAGTGAAAGGAGCGTTCGCCGTAGAGACCGCCACGGTCTTCCCCTCTGACGCATCGTGACGAAGCAGGACGATCGACCGTATCGGCGCAACACTGGCGATATGCGGCGAGTGCGTGGTCAGAATCGTCGTGAGCGGAGGCACGTCCTCTTCGCCCTGTGCACCGGTGCCCAGGAAGTAGCGATACACCAGCCGCTGGACGTGGGGATGCAGGTGCGCCTCGGGCTCTTCCACTACGAAGAAGGTGTGGTCACGCTCGCCGTCCGACACCAGCCGGTCTAGTTCGAGACTCTTGAGCGCCAGGAAGATCAGGTTCGCCGTCCCGAGACTTGCGTCGCCGATGCCGCGAGCTCCGTTGTCGATCAGCAGCCGCAAGCTGCGCAACAGGGCATCGACGCGCGTCGGCGCCAGCCCGAGGCCTAGCGGGACGGCATGCTGCGCTCCCGCGAGGGCGACCAGCCTTTCGCTGATCCGTTCCGCAGCCTCTATTACCTCGTTGTGACCGGCAAGTTCCTGTTGGGCTTCGTCGACCTGCTGCTGAATCTCCTCTCGGGCGTCTTCATCGAGCGACGCTGCAAGGTCTTCGATGAGCGGCCGCAACGGTGAGTGACGCCAGCTCGCAAGATCCTTCTCCGCATCACGCAAAGCAACCTGAACGTCCAACGGCAACATGCGACGGAGCGCGCCGCCGATACGCATCTCGGGGTCGTTGCCGCCGAAGATCACGTACTCGTAGTCCCTCAGCGAATCGGGCTCCTCGGCCAGTCCGGCCTTCGGCTGAAAGCGATAGGTCAAGCGCGCCACCATGGGTGGCCCAGCCTCGATCACGCAGTCGTTGAGGTGGGCCATCAGTCGCGGATCGTCCGTGAAATCGGTAAGGTCGACCGACACCTCGATGGCTTCGCCGAGCTTGTCTGCGCCGAGGCCGTCCCAAAAGTGCTCAAGCCCCAATTGCCGGTCACGCTCGGACAATGCTGGATCGAGGATCAGTTGCAGGGCACGAATGAAGTTGCTCTTGCCGACCTTGTTCTCCCCCACGATGACGATGCTGTCGCCGGTCTCGACATCCACGTCCGAGAAATTGGCGAAATTGACTAGCCTGACACGTGAAATCCGCATTTCAAATCCCCCTTCCTTTTGGCATTTGATAGTAGCAGTCAGTGGCGAACTGCCCCATTCAGCTACTGAACAAACCGGACCACCTCCAGTTCGCATTCTTTGCTGATTGGCTGGACGCATCCGAAGAAGGTATCGGCTTATTGCACCAGAGAGCCGAGCCATGCAAGCCATTTGTCCGATCCGGCGTCTGGCCGGTGCCAGCCTGCTGGCAGCTACCGTCCTGACCACCGGCTGCGCGACGACCGCCGCACCGGTCGTGCCACCGCCCATCGAGCAGGCGATCTCGATACCCGAGCCGGCCGCGCCGGAACTCGTGCCGGTCGTGCGCTACGGTCGTTACACGCTGGTCGAACTGGCACCGACGGCCGCGCAGCGCGACCTGCTGTTGCAGACCATCGACGTGTCGATGCCGGAGGATGCCCGCGCAACGGTGGGCGATGGGCTGCGGCATGTGCTCAAGCGCAGCGGCTATCAGCTCTGCGAGACCGCGCACGCGGTAATTGAGCTGTACGCACTGCCGCTGCCGGCGGCGCACCTGCACCTCGGCCCCATGACCTTGCGCGATGCGCTGCTCACGCTTGCCGGCCCCGCTTGGGAACTGCACGCGGACGATCGGGCACGGCAAATCTGCTTCGAGCGGCCTGGCGACAGTATGTCCGCAGACAACGCATCCGCGCCGCCCGTCACCGAGGCGGCGCAGACGTTCCCGCTGGCACCCATGCCCGTGGTTTCGGGAGGCCAGCCATGAACGCTCCGCAATCCGCCCAGCGTTCAACCGCCGCCGTGGTGGTGCAGAGCCTGCTCTGGCTTTGGCTGTTCGGCCTCAGCGTCTTCGTAGCCCTCGGCTACCAGGCCATGCACGACCAGGCCGACCAGGAGAGGCTGGATTCCCGCCTGCAACGCCTCGAAGCGCAGGCAACAGGCCTGGCCGAGACCATCGAGACCATCCAACAGCGTCCGGCCGTCGCAACGGCGGTAGACCTCAAAGACACCCGCCAAATCCTTGAAGCACGCGCGGCCCAGGTCGAGAAAGCGCTGAGCGGCTATGCCGCTGCCGACGACCTTCAGTCGCTGCGCGCCGAGGTCGAGCAGCTCAAGACGCGCCAGACCGCAGCACGCGCCGCGGCACCGGCCCAGTCGCGCGCACCGAGCAAGGCTGCTGCCAGGCCCGAGCCACCGCCGCTCCCGTTCCGCATCGTCGGCGCCGAACTGCGCGCCGGCCAGCGCAGCGTGTCCGTCGCGCCGAGCAATGGGGACTTCACGCCTGACCAGCTTCAGGTGCTGCTGCCCGGCGATGCGATCGGCCTGTGGCGCTTGCTGGCCGTCGAAGGCAGCACCGCGGTGTTCCAGGCCGGCGACCAGACCCGTCGCATGGCGATTCCCTGACCGGAGCACACCACATGAAGCCGTCGATCATCCTTTCTGCGCTTGTGCTGGCGTCCGCCCACTGGCCCGCCTGGG
Organism: Pseudomonas sp. S4_EA_1b; assembly: GCF_016307435.1. Taxonomy (NCBI): domain Bacteria; kingdom Pseudomonadati; phylum Pseudomonadota; class Gammaproteobacteria; order Pseudomonadales; family Pseudomonadaceae; genus Pseudomonas; species Pseudomonas sp. S4_EA_1b. The sequence goes on from NZ_JAEILC010000034.1 coordinate 54,962, forward strand.
CGCAGCAGCCGACCACGGCGCCCACGCGCAATGCGCAGAGCCAGGAACGTCCGCTGGCCGCCCGCATCCCGGAAGACCGGGTGGCAAGCGACTGGGGCCTGCAACCGCAGGAATGGACGCGCTATCGCGAACTGATGGACGGACCGCTGGGCATCTACTCGCCCAACCTGGACCCGCTATCGGCCCTGGGCATCGAGGCACGCACCGACGAAGAACGGCGGCGCTACGCAGAACTGCAGGTGCAAGCCGAAGCGCGCCGCGTCGAGAAGCTGCTCGCCTACCAGCGCGCCTACGACGAAGCCTGGCAGCGGCTGAACCCCGGCATGCAGCGGGTGAACCTGCCGGACGACAAGCCGGTCGCCGGCGCCACGCGCGGCTCCGGCCGCACGGCAGTATTCGTCAAGGACGGCTGCGTGGCCTGCGGCCAGCTCGTGCAGCGCCTGCAATCCGCGGGCGCCGAATTCGACCTGTACATGGTCGGCAGCCGCCAGGACGACGCGCGCATCCGCGACTGGGCCAAGCGCGCGAACGTCGATCCGGCGCGCGTGCGCAGCGGCAGCATCACGCTCAACCACGACGGCGGCCGCTGGCTAACCTTGGGGGTGCCCGGCGATCTGCCGGCGGTCGTGCGCGAGGTGAACGGTCAATGGCAGCGCCAGCCGTAGCCGCACCCCTGCGCGCACTGGTGCTCGCCGCTGGCCTGTATGCCTGCGTCGCCCAGGCCCAGGAGGTTCCGCCACCGGCCTACCAGCTCGCCGCGCAGCGTGCGGGCATCCCCTCGACGGTGCTCTATGCCGTCGCCTTGCAAGAGAGCGGCATCCGCCGCAATGGGCGTATGGTCCCATGGCCCTGGTCGCTCAACGTCGCCGGCCAGTCGCGCCGCTACGCCACCCGCGCCGACGCCTGCGCTGGCTTGCAACAGGCGATGCGCTCCACGCCGCACACGCGCATCGACGCGGGCCTGGGCCAGATCAACCTCGGCTATCACCGGCAGCGCTACGCCAGCGCGTGCGACTTGCTCGATCCGTACCGCAACCTCGCCATCGCCGCCGAGATCCTGAAGGAGCAGCACGCGCCGGGGGAGGACTGGCTTCTGGCGATCGGTCGCTACCACCGCCCCGCGGGTGGCGAGCCTGCCGCCCGCTATCGGCGCAGCGTGTCGCGCCACCTCGCCCGCGTGCAGGGCACGCGCCCAACCGCCGCAGCACTCGCCGCGCGCCAGGAGACCTCACCATGACGAAACCCCATTTGACCCTGTGGAGCCTGCTCGTGTCGCTGGCGGGCCTGCCGTTGGCCCTGTATGCCGGCGAGCCGCTGATTGTGGTCGAGGACCGCGGCGGCACGTCGGCGCTGCCGTACTACGAAGCCCTCAACCTCCAGCCGCGCGCAAATGCCCCGGCCCGGCCGCCCATCCCGACGCCACAGGTTCCCGTCACACCGGCGGACGAGGCCGCGATGCTGCCGGTGCGCAGCGCCAAGCTCACCCCCGGCACCGTCTCGCGGCGGGTGATCGAGGCACCGGGCCTGCGGCCGTTCGTGCTCATCGGCGACGACGAGACCTCCCATGCCTGGCTGCGGCGTCGTGCGACCTCGCTGCGCGAGCGCGGTACGGTCGGCCTGGTCGTCAACGTCGAGACGGTGCAGGCCCTTGCACGGCTGCGCGCCCTGGTGCCCGGCGTACCGCTCGCTCCCGTGGGCGGCGACGACCTGGCGGAGCGCCTGGGCCTGCGGCACTACCCGGCGCTGATCACGGCCACCGGCATCGAGCAATGAAACCATGTCTGGGAAGCAACCAGTCGAAGTACTGTTGCGGCCAGCGGTGGAGCTATACACCGTCGCAGCGTGTGCTGGCGCCGCGTTTTTGTGCGTGGTGGCCCCGTGGTCGCTCGCGCTGAGCCCCGCCATGGGCGTCGGCAGTGCGCTGGCGTTCGCGGCCTATGGCGCCATCCGCTACCGCGATGCCCGCATCATCCTGCGCTACCGGCGCAACATCCGCCGCCTGCCGCGCTACGTGATGACCAGCAAGGACGTGCCGGTCAGCCAGCAACGCCTGTTCGTGGGACGCGGGTTCCTGTGGGAGCAGAAGCACACCCATAGGCTCATGCAGACGTACCGGCCGGAGTTCCGCCGCTACGTCGAGCCGACGCCGGCCTACCGGCTGGCGCGGCGCTTGGAAGAGCGGCTGGAATTTGCGCCGTTCCCGCTCTCCCGGCTGTCGACACTCACGGGTTGGGACGTGCCATTCAATCCTGTACGCCCATTGCCGCCTGTGGGCGGCCTGCCGCGCCTGCACGGCATCGAACCGGAGGAGGTGGACGTCGGCCTGCCGCTGGGTGAGCGCGTCGGGCACTCGCTGGTGCTGGGCACTACGCGCGTAGGCAAGACGCGACTGGCCGAGTTGTTCGTGACCCAGGACATCCGGCGCAAGAACGCCGCGGGCGAGCACGAGGTCGTGATCGTCATTGACCCCAAGGGCGATGCGGATCTCCTGAAGCGGATGTACGTCGAAGCCCTGGGTGCCGGCCGCGAAGGCGAGTTCTATGTGTTCCACCTGGGTTGGCCGGACATCTCCGCACGCTACAACGCCGTGGGCCGCTTCGGCCGCATCAGCGAGGTGGCCACCCGCGTCGCGGGGCAGCTTTCCGGCGAAGGCAACTCAGCCGCCTTCCGAGAGTTTGCGTGGCGATTCGTCAACATCATCGCCCGCGCCCTGGTGGAGCTGGGACAGCGGCCCGACTACATGCTGATCCAGCAGCACGTCATCAACATCGACGCGCTGTTCATCGAGTACGCGCAGCACTACTTCGCCAAGACGGAGCCCAAGGCCTGGGAAATCATCGTCCAGCTCGAAGCGAAGCTGAACGACAAGAACATCCCGCGCAACATGATTGGGCGGGAAAAGCGCGTCGTGGCGCTGGAGCAGTATCTCTCCCAAGCCCGCAACTACGACCCGGTGTTGGACGGCCTGCGCTCTGCCGTCCGCTACGACAAGACGTATTTTGACAAGATCGTCGCCAGCTTGCTGCCGCTGTTGGAGAAACTGACAAGCGGCAAGATCGCCCAGCTCCTGGCCCCGAACTATTCCGATCTGGCCGACCCGCGCCCGATCTTCGACTGGATGCAGGTCATCCGCAAGCGTGCCGTCGTGTATGTCGGCCTCGATGCACTGTCCGACGCCGAGGTTGCCGCAGCGGTCGGCAATTCCATGTTCTCCGATCTGGTTTCGGTCGCAGGGCACATCTACAAGCACGGTATCGACGACGGCCTGCCGGGCGCATCGGCCGGCACGCGCGTGCCGATCAACGTCCACGCGGATGAATTCAATGAACTCATGGGTGACGAATTCATACCGTTGATCAACAAGGGCGGCGGTGCCGGGCTGCAAGTCAGCGCCTACACGCAGACGCTCTCCGACATCGAGGCCCGCATTGGCAACCGCGCCAAAGCCGGTCAAGTCATCGGGAATTTCAACAACCTCTTCATGCTGCGCGTGCGCGAGACCGCGACCGCCGAACTGCTGACCAGGCAATTGCCGAAGGTCGAGGTCTATACGACCACCATCGTGAGCGGCGCGACCGATAGCTCGGACATTCGTGGGACGACGGACTTCACGTCGAACACCCAGGATCGCATCAGCATGTCCAGCGTCCCGATGATCGAGCCGTCGCACGTCGTCGGCCTGCCCAAAGGCCAGTGCTTCGCGCTGCTGCAGGGCGGCCAGCTTTGGAAGGTCCGCATGCCGCTTCCGGCCCCCGACTCCGATGAAGTGATGCCGGCAGATCTGCAGCAACTGGCCGGGTACATGCGCCAGAGCTACAGCGAGGCCACGCAGTGGTGGGAGTTCACCAGTTCCCCGGCCTTGCAGGACGCGGCTTTACCCGACGACCTGCTGGACGATGTCGCTCCGCCCGAGCCTGCCGCGGTGACCTCCGCCACCGACGACGACGCCGACATCGGGGCCTCACCGTGAACGACGCCGCTGCTACCACACAGCGGGAACAGAGCCGCCGGCAGGGACTGATCGTCGGCACCATTACGTTCCCGTTCCGGTTGCTCGCAGTGCTGATCGGCTCGCTGCTGTTCTCGATCGTGGTCGAGTGCGTCGGTATGCACCTGTTCTGGAAGGACCAGGGCTGGCGCCACTCCCAGCAGATGCTGCAGTACGAGCTGGGGCACCTATCCAGCCACTTCACGCGCAGCGTGGTCGTGCAGGAGCCTGGGCGCACGGCGCACGAGCTGGTGGACACCGGCTACGAATGGGTGTTCGTGCGTTCCGGGCTGCTGGAGCGCATGAGCCAGACCGCCGAGCGGGCCCGCGCGCCCAGCCAGGCCGGAGGGCGCAACTTCCGCTGCTACATCAGCCAGGTTTATGTCTGGACCGAGAGCTACCTGATCGCTGCGGCCTTCACGACGCTCACGTTCCTGGTTCGCTTGCTGGTCCTGGTGCTCACGCTGCCGCTGATCTTCACTGCGGCGTTTGTCGGCCTGATCGACGGCCTGGTGCGGCGCGACGTGCGCCGGTTCGGCGCGGGCCGGGAATCCGGCTTCATCTACCACCGCGCAAAGGCGAGCCTGATGCCGCTGGCCGTGCTGCCCTGGGTCACCTATCTGGCCTTGCCGATCTCGGTGCATCCACTGCTGATCCTGTTGCCGAGCGCCGCCTTGCTGGGGCTGGCGGTATCCCTGACTGCGGGGAGCTTCAAGAAGTACCTTTGAAGGTTGAGCACGCCGCGCAGCGCTGATGCTCAGGCCTTCATCCGCGCACGCACCTGTTCCCAGGCCTGCGCAGCGCGCACCTGCGCTTCCTGCATTTCGGCTCGGATCAACTCAGTCATCTCGGCGTGGCCGGCTTCCGCTTCCTCCCAGATGAAGTACCGGCGCATCTGGTGCGTCACACCATCCACAAAGACCATCGTCTCGAACAGGAGTGGATCTCCACTAAGTCCGTGGTTGTGGTCCAGCCCAAGAAAGACCGTGGAGATACGGACGTCATCGACCCAGGTTTCCACCACCCGCCGATCAGCTACTGAAAACCAGGCGCCCCACTCGGCAATGCTCTCGCACGGTACGGCACGACGACCGTCGAGCTTGTAGTGCATGTGGCGAGGGAATTGGGGAAGCGGCATACCGAAAGAGTACCCGAAGGCGCTCGCGCTCCCAAAGCCGACGCCAGTTTCTCGCCACGCTGACGCGGCGCTAGTTCCCACTCTCCAGACCCTGAAACCGCGCGCAAGCCCATGAATCCGGGCATGCGCGGGTTCCTATTGTTTGCGGCCTAAAAGTACCTCGCTGCCCACGATCAAGCCATTGCTGATCACACAGGAATGGCGCGATGTTGGCTCCGATCTGGCAGCGCGCCGCGTATCGCGGCGTGCCCATTTTTCTCGTGACGGCCCTGCTGCTGGGTCAGTCCCCGATGGTGTTGGCCGAGTCCCCGGCACAGCGCCAGGAACTGGTCGCCGCGCTGCGCCAACTCGACGCGCTGGAGCGCACCGTCGCCGACAGCGCCGCGCGTGCCCCCATCCAGCCGGGCGAGCGCTACCACTTCGATTACCCGCGGTTGCTGGCTGACCTGGCGCGCGTGCGCGCCGGCATCCAGGCCCATCTCACACCGTCGCGTGCCCAGCCGCGCGACCTCTCCGAACTGGCCGGCGACTACCGCACCGAGCGGTCCGCTTCGCCATCGCCGACGACGACTTCGGAAGACACGCCATGAACGGCGCCCAGGTCTCGGCATTTCAAGCCAACAGCGGCATCGCGCCTTCGGCGATGGCGACCGTCCTGGTCGGCGTCGTGTTCGCGGTGCTCCTCGTGTGGGGCGTCTGGGCCATCCGAACGGCCTACGTGGGGTGGTCCGAGAGCCGCCTCAACCAGCGCCAGTTCCTCGGCGTCTGCATCCGCTTCGTCGCGATGTACCTCGTCCTGAGCTTCTTCCTTCTCTCCTGACCTGAAAGGCACGACCATGCAAAACCGCATCCCCCATTCCCATCTTGCCCAGCGCGCCGCTGTGGCACTGGGCGCCGCCGCGCTGCCCGCGCTGTCGTTCGCGCAAGGCTTGCCGCAGTTGGAGAACCCGACCCGCGGCACCGGCAACGGCATCATGGAAACCATCAGGAACTATGGCTACGACATCATCATGCTCGTGGCCCTCCTGGTCGTGGCGTCGATGTTTATCGGCGTCTGCTATCACGCCTACGGGACTTACGCGGAAATCCACACCGGCCGCAAGACCTGGGGCCAGTTCGGCCTCACGGTCGCCATCGGTGCCGTGCTGCTGGTGATCGGCATCTGGCTGCTCACCGAAGCCACCGGCATCCTCTAAGGCGAGGTCGGTATGTCCGAGCAGCAGCACGTCCGTGCGGACGGGACGGTCACGTTCCTTCCGCACCGGCTCAACCGCCACCCCGTTGTCGTGCGCGGCCTCACCGCCGACGAGCTGTGGATCTGCTGCGGCCTGTCGGGCGCTGCCGGCCTGCTGGTCGGCGCGCCGCTGTCCTGGGTGTTCCGCACGATCGCCATCGCGCCGACGTTCGTCGTCCTGGGCGTGGCCCTCGGCGTCTTCATCGGGGGCGGCATCCTGCGCCGTCTCAAGCGCGGGCGTCCCGATACCTGGCTGTACCGGCAACTGCAATGGCGCATCGCCACGCGCCATCCGCTGATGGCGGGATGGGTAGGCGGCCACGTGCTGATCTCGCGCTCCGGCTTCTGGTCCACCCGAAGGAGTGCACGATGAGCCGCTTCAAGAACGAGATCACCCACCTGCAGGCGCACATCAAGACGCTTCGCCTGGGGGCTGGCGCGCTGGTCATCGTCGCCCTGGTCATGGGCGGCGGCTGGTGGAGCGCGCCGCGCGACCTGACCATCCACGTCCCGCCCGACCTGCGCTCCGGCAGTACCCGAAAGTGGTGGGAAGTACCGCCCGAATCGGTCTATGCGTTCACGTTCTACTTGTTCCAGACCCTCAACCGCTGGCCGACGAATGGCGAAGAGGACTACGCGCGCAACCTCCACACGCTTTCGCCGTACCTTACCCCGTCCTGCCAGGCCTTCCTGCGCGCGGACTATGACTACCGCCGCAGTACGGGCGAACTGCGCCAGCGCGTGCGCGGCATCTACGAAATCCCCGGCCGCGGGTACGGCGACGACCCCACGGCGCGCGTGCGCGTGGTCTCCGACCGCGACTGGGTGGTGACGCTCGACATCACCGCCGACGAGTACTACGGCGCCGAGCAGGTCAAGCGCGCGCTCGTGCGCTACCCGGTGAAAGTCACGCGGGTGGACGTCGATCCCGCCCGCAACCCGTTCGGCCTGGCGCTGGACTGCTACGACGGTGCGCCCCAGCGCATTAGCGCCCCGGAGCCGACGCGCCCGGCGCCTGGCGGCCTGTCTCCGCAAGCGCCCCAAGGAGGAAACACCCCATGAAGCATCTTGTACTCATGCTGCTGGGGCTGCTGGCCGCGGCCGCGGCACCCGTCTCCCATGCCGTGGAGATTCTGCGCTGGGAACGCATGCCGCTGGCGGTGCCGCTGAAGGTCGGCCAGGAGCGCATCGTGTTCATCGACCGGAACGTCCGCGTGGGCGTGCCCGCAGGCGTCGGCGAACGCCTGCGCGTGCAGAGCGCGGGTGGCGCGGTGTACCTGCGTGCCAGCGAGCCGATCGAGCCCACGCGGCTGCAATTGCAGGACGCCGACACGGGCGCGCTGATCCTGCTCGACATCGCGGCCGAGCCGCCCAAGGACGGCGAAGCCGAGCTGGAGCCGGTGCGCATCGTCGAGGGCAGCAGCACCCCGGCGCGCTATGGCGATCAGCCAGGCGGTGCCGATGAGGCCCCGGCACGCGCCCAGGATCAGGCAGGTACGCGGGCAGCGCGGCGCGAAACCCCGGTGCCGGTCGTCCTGACGCGCTTCGCCGCGCAGAACCTCTACGCGCCGCTGCGCACCGTGGAGCCGCTGCCCGGCGTCATGCGGGTGAACCTGCGCCGCGGCCTCGACCTCGGCACGCTGATGCCGACGCTGCCGGTGCGCGCGGTCGCGCTCGCGTCGTGGCGTCTGGAAGACCAGTGGGTCACCGCCGTGCGTCTGACCAACAGCAGCGGCGGCTGGGTCACGCTCGACCCGCGCGTGCTGCAAGGCGATTTCCTCACCGCCACCTTCCAGCACGAAGCGCTCGGCCCCCACGGGACGCCCGAGGACACGACCGTCCTGTACCTGGTGACGCGCGGGCGCGGCCTCGTGCAGTCGCTGCTGCCGGCGATCCACCGCTTCGACCCGGCCGTGCATCTGCCGCAGCCGGAAGCTGAAGCCGACGATGGCAAGGAGGCCCGCCATGCGCAGTAACGGCTTGCTCAAGTGGCTGATGATCCCGGTCGCCTTGCTGGTGTTGTTCGTTGCCATCCGGCTGTTCTCCGGTGGAAGCACGTCGGCACCGCCCGCGGCAGATGCCGGCTCCAAGCTCACGCCCGAGGAAATGAAGGCGTTGGGCATCGAAGGCGATACCCCCCGCGATACCGTGGCAACGCTCGTCGCCCAGGTGAAGCAGTTGCGCACCGAGCTTCAGACCGCGCTGACCGACAACAAGTCGCAGCGCGAGGAAAACCAGCGGCTGCGCCAGCGCGAGAACTCCATCGATCAGCGCATCAATTCGGCCCTCGAATCCGAACGCTCCAATCTGCGCCGCGACCAGCAGCAGGCGGCCAGCGAGCGTCAGCAGACCGAGGGGCTGCTCGCCGACCTGCAGCGGCGCCTGGACAGCATCGGCGGGCGCGGCGGCGGCCATGCTGATCTGCCGGTGGGCCTGGGGCTGCGTGATGGCGACGAGGTCGGCATGGAAGGCGGCATGCGATGGGTCGAACCGGACGACGCGAAGAAGGCCGAGGGCCGCAACGGCAGTCGTGGCACGGGCAGCGGCATGAGCTTCCCGACGAGCTTCGGCCCCGCGCAAAGCACGCTGGAAACCACCGGGGAAACCGTGGCGAACGCTGGCGCACGTGCGGCAGGCGTCAAGAGCGCCAAGCCGGTGTATACGGTGCCGACCAACTCGACGCTGATGGGTTCCGTGGCGATGACGGCGCTGATCGGCCGCGTCCCGATCGACGGGACAGTGAACGACCCATACCCGTTCAAAGTACTGGTCGGGCCGGACAACCTCACGGCCAACGGCATCGACATTCCCGACGTAGCCGGCGCGGTGTTCTCCGGCTTCGCCTCGGGCGACTGGACCCTCTCGTGCGTGCGCGGCCAGGTGCGCAGCATCACGTTCGTGTTCAACGACGGGACGATCCGCACGATTCCCGAAGACCGCGAAGGCAACCAGCAGAACAACCAGCAGCAGAACTCTCAAACCGGGGGTCTGGGGTGGATCAGCGATCCGCACGGCATCCCCTGCGTCAGCGGCGAGCGGCGCAGCAACGCTCAGCAGTACCTCGGATCGCAAGCCCTGATCACTGCGGCTGGTGCCGGCGTGGCCTCGCTCATCGAAAGCGACAGCGGCCGCATGTCCTACGTCGGCTCGGACGGCGCCATCGGCACCGTGGGCATCAGCGGCCAGGAAGCAGTCGGCCAGATCCTCGCGGGCGGCGTCCGGGACATGTCCAACTGGGTCAACCAGCTCTACGGCCAGGCATTCGCCGCCGTCTATGTACAGCCCGGCGCCAAGGTCGCCGTCCACCTCGAAAAGCCGCTCGCCATCGATCACGACCCCGAAGGCCGGCGCGTCGATCACCGTGCAGGAGAAAGCCATGCGCTCGAACTCGATTAAGGGCCTGGCGCTGGCCCTCGCCGTCGCGGTGCTCGGCGGCTGCGCCACCAGCAAGGAAAAGCTACTGCCCCACGGCGACAGCACGATGATGGACATCTGGCAGCAGAACGCCGGTGAGGGCGGCGGTGGCTCCGGCCAGGTCGCGCGCCAGCAGCTGCTCGACGCGCGCCAGAGCCTGCGCCGGCCGCTGACCGAGGCCGACGTGCAGACCGCGCCCGCCGAGCAGGTGAGCTACACGCGCACGGCGCGCAACGAGGTCTATCGCCAGTTCCAGCGCCTGCCCAATCCCGATCTCGCCATGTACGTGTACCCGCACCTGGCGGGCACGGACCCCGTTCCCGTGCCGGGCTACACGACGGTTTTCCCGCTGTACCAGCGCGTGCAGTACGCCATGCCAGGCGAGCGCGTGGAGGACTACTGATGCGCTGGAAGCTCCCTTGGCCCAGGCCGGCCGCACCGAAGTTGGCCGCACCCGGCGCTGGCGGTGACGAGCAGCCGGACGACTGGCAGCGCCACGTCGAGGCCTTGCGCCAGGCCGGCATCCCCGAACCCGGCGCGGCGGTCCAGGATCGCAGGCCGGCGACCGTGGCCGACGAGCAGGCGCTCTACGATGTCGCGCCGTCGTTCGCGGAACTGCTGCCGTGGGTGGAGTTCCTGCCGCAGTCGAAGTCGATGCTGCTGGAGGACGGGCAATCGGTCGCGGCCTTCTACGAGCTGGTGCCGCTGGGCACCGAGGGCCGGGAGCCCGGCTGGCTCGCGCATGCCCGCGATGCCTTGGAAAACGCCCTGCAAGACAGCTTCGATGAACTGGATGAGAACCCCTGGGTGCTCCAGCTCTATGCACAGGACGAGCCCAGCTTCGACCAGTACATGCAGACCCTGCGCGACTACGTGCAGCCGCGCGCCCGCGATACCGCGTTCACCGAGTTCTACCTTCGCTTCTTCGGCCATCACCTGCGCGCGGTCGCCAAGCCGGGTGGCCTGTTCGAGGACACGGTGGTCACGCGGCTGCGCTGGCGCGGACAGACGCGGCGCGTGCGCATGGTCGTCTATCGGCGTGCCACCGGGCAGGCAAGCCGCCGCGGCCAGACGCCCGAGCAGATGCTGAACATCGTCTGCGATCGCCTGTGCGGTGGGCTGGCGAATGCCGGTATCCAGGCACGGCGCATGGTCGCAGCCGACATCCACGACTGGCTGCTGCGGTGGTTCAATCCGCGCCCCGCGATGCTCGGGCCTGATGCCGAGGATCGCGAGCGCTTCTATGCACTGGCGCGCTACCCCGACAGCACCGAGGAAAGCGAGGCCGGCGAGATCGAGCTGGCGAGCGGGAGGGATTTCAGCCAGCGGCTGTTCTTCGGCCAGCCACGCTCCGACGTGGCGCATGGCATCTGGTACTTCGACGGCATGCCGCACCGTGTGCTGATTACCGACAGGCTGCGCATGCCGCCCGGCACCGGACACCTGACCGGCGAGACCCGCAAAGGGGACGCCATCAACACGCTGTTCGACCAGATGCCGGAAGACACCTTGCTTTGTCTCACGATGGTCGCCACGCCGCAGGATGTGCTGGAAGCGGATCTCAACCACCTGGCGAAGAAGGCCGTGGGCGAGACGCTGGCGTCCGAACAGACGCTCAAGGACGTGCAGGAAGCCCGCTCCCTCATCGGCAGCGCACACAAGCTCTACCGGGGAACGCTGGCGTTCTACCTGCGCGGGCGCGACGAGGCGGAACTGGACCGGCGCGGCCTGGACCTGGCGAACGTCATGCTCAACGCCGGCTTGCAGCCGGTGCGCGAGGACGACGAGGTGGCGCCGCTCAACAGCTACCTGCGCTGGCTCCCGTGCTGCTACAACCCCGGCCAGGACCGGCGCAAGTGGTACACCCAATTGATGTTCGCCCAGCACGCGGCGAACCTGTCGCCGGTGTGGGGCCGCGCCCAGGGTACGGGCCACCCCGGCATCACGATGTTCAATCGTGGTGGCGGCCCGATTACGTTTGACCCCTTGAACAGGTTGGATCGGCAGATGAATGCCCACCTGTTTCTGTTCGGCCCCACCGGCTCCGGCAAGAGCGCTACGCTCAATAACCTCTTGAACCAGGTCACAGCCATCTATCGGCCGCGGCTGTTCATCGTGGAAGCCGGGAATTCCTTCGGCCTTTTCGCAGACTTCGCCCGGCGCCTGGGGCTGACTGTGAACCGCGTCAAGCTGGCCCCCGGCTCCGGCATCAGCCTCGCGCCATTCGCCGATGCGCGCCGGCTGATCGAAACACCCAGCGACGTGCAGACGCTTGATGCCGACGCGCTGGATGAAGACCAGCCGGCGGATGCCCCGCCCTTGGAAGCGGACGAGCAGCGCGATGTGCTGGGCGAATTGGAAATCACGGCCCGGCTGATGATCACGGGCGGCGAAGACAAGGAAGAAGCCCGGATGACGCGCGCCGACCGCTCGCTGATCCGCCAGTGCATCCTCGACGCCGCCGAGCACTGCCACGGTGGAGGTGGTAGCGACAAGCGCACGGTGCTCACGCGCGACGTACGCAACGCGCTGCGCACCCGGGGCCAGGACCCGACGCTGCCCGAGATGCGCCGCGTGCGGCTGCTGGAGATGGCGGATGCGATGGACATGTTCTGCCAGGGTACGGACGGCGAGATGTTCGACCGCGACGGCACGCCGTGGCCCGAGGCCGACATCACCCTGGTCGATCTGGCAACCTACGCCCGGGAGGGCTACAACGCGCAGCTCTCCATTGCCTACATCAGCCTGATCAGCACGGTGAACAACATCGCGGAGCGCGACCAGTATCTGGGTCGTCCCATCGTCAACGTCACAGACGAAGGACACATCATCACCAAAAATCCATTGCTTGCACCGTACGTGGTCAAGATCACAAAAATGTGGCGCAAGCTAGGGGCCTGGTACTGGCTGGCTACGCAAAATATCGACGATCTGCCGCGCGCCGCGGAGCCCATGCTGTCCATGATTGAATGGTGGGTGTGCCTGTCAATGCCACCCGATGAAGTGGAGAAGATCGCGCGGTTCCGCGAACTCTCGCCCGCACAGAAGGCGCTGATGCTGTCGGCGCGCAAAGAAGCGGGGAAATTCACCGAGGGCGTCATCTTGTCGAAGTCTATGGAAGTGCTTTTCCGCGCTGTGCCGCCGAGCCTGTACCTCGCCCTCGCGCAGACGGAACCCGAGGAGAAGGCCGAGCGCTACCAGCTCATGCAGCAATACGGCTGCACCGAACTCGAAGCCGCCTTCCGGGTCGCCGAGAAGATCGACCAAGCGCGCGGCATCGAGTCGCCGGCCCTGGACCTGTCTTAAGCCGGAGAACGCCATGGAACCGAAACGTCCTTCCATCCCGATGCAGGTCCAGGCGTTCCGCCGCTGCAATCGGCGGCTCCGCTGGCCCTGGGTATTGGCTGCAGCTTTGGTCGCGCTGCTGCTGATCTGGCTCGTGTCTCGGTCGCCCGGCAAATCCCCGCCGCAGTCGCCCGCGCCGGTCAGCATGACGCAGCCCTCCGGGCCGCCCTGGCAGATGGGCAACCCTGGGGGCCGCTTCACGCTGACGCTCTATGCCGACCTAGAATGCCCGTTCTGCCGGGAGTACTTCCCGCAGCTCAAGCGCTGGGTCGGCAACAACACCGATGTGGCGCTGCAATGGCACCACCAGCCGCTGGCCGCGCACGAGCCCGCCGCATCAAACGAGGCGCGCCTGGCCGAGTGCGCCGCCGAAGCTGGTGGGCATACCGCGTTCTGGCAAGCCATCGAGTGGGTCTATGCCCACACGCGCAGCGACGGCCAGGGCTTGCCCGATGGCTTGCGCTACCCCGAATCGACACCAGCCCTCGAGCAGTGCATGGCAAGCGAGCGGGTCGAAGCGCTCGTCCGCGCCCAGGCCACGGAAGCCACCAAGAGCGGCGTGACCGCCACACCGTCGCTGCGGCTGCTTGACCGCCAGACGGGCCAGGCCATCCTGCTGCAGGGGCCGATCGAGGGCGATGCCTTGCTCTCGGCCATGGACATGCTGGCGGCCGAGGACCCGGCTGGCGACGCGGCGGCCTCGCCCGCCGCCCCCACATCCGAAATGCCTGCCGACGTTGTCGGCGACATGCCCAGGTAGCCCTCGGTCTTGGAGGCTACGGCGCGGCTTGCCGCGCTGACCGCTACCCGTTCGCTCCGCATCCTGGCTGCGAACAATCACCGCTGCGCGGTGGTGGATGCAACTTGCTCCGATGTTTCCATCCCCAGGAGGGCTTGCCCTCCCAGGGTGGCGCCCTCCGTCCACATTCTGGAGGTTCGCCATGTCTCTCATCGCCAATGGCTCCTGCGTGGAGCCACGTTTTTCCTCAGCGTCCCAATCTGATGACCGGATCATCCGGCAAGCCCTCACGCTGCTGGAGCAGCGGGTCTTCAAGAAGGGGCCATTTTTGGAAGGGCCCAACGCTGTCAAGGATTACCTGCGCCTGAAATTGGCCGCCGAGCCGAACGAAATCTTCGCCGTCGTGTTCCTCAACAACAAGCACGAGGTACTCGCCTACGAGCCGATGTTCAAGGGCACGGTCCATTCGGCCACGGTACATGCGCGCCCGATCATGCAGCGTGCCCTGGAACTGAACGCCGCAGCTGTCATTTTTTCGCACCAACACCCTTCAGGCTGCACGGAGCCGTCAAGCGAGGACCGCGCGATCACCCAAACACTGAGGGCCACGTTGTCGCTGATCGACGTGAGGGTGCTGGATCACCTCATCGTCGGCCAAGGCACGCCTTACTCGTTCGCGGAATCCGGCCTGCTGTAGCGACGGCATCGGTTTGCTAATCCACGCGGAGGCTTCGGCCTCCGCTTTTTCATGGGCGCGAGACAAGCAGGTATGCGGGCAGTGCGCGATGCGCATTGTTTGTTGGGGCGGCATCTGCTTCGCGTTTGACTACTGCTCTGATCAACTTCAAAGGCACGCGACATGCCAGCATCTCTTTCCAGGTTCGCGCCAGGTTGGCGAACCCTCGGCCTGGCCGTCGCGCTGCCGGCAGCCCTGGCCGTTTTCAGCCCGTCCACCTTCGCCGCCGACGTGCTGGTCGTCACCGACAGCCGCCACCCGGTCAAGACCATGGGCGGCGAGCGGCTGATCGAGCTGGACGAAGCCCACCGGATTGAAGCGGAGCTTTCGGCGGAACTGTCCGCCGATCCCGAACAGGCAACGGCGATCGTCAAGCGCCGGCTGTCCAGCGGCGGTGCCGATCTCCAGCGACGCATCGCTTCCGCATACCAGGGCGTCACGGACGCATGGAGCCTGGGCATCACCAGCCTCCCGGCCGTCGTGGTGGACCAGCGCTACGTGGTCTATGGCGAGCCGGACGTGGCTCGCGCCATCGCACGCATCGAGCAGCACCGGAGGCCCCAACCGTGACCCGACCATTCGACATGATGCGCCGCCTGCGCGCTGGCGTGGCTTCTGTGCTGCTGCTCAGCGCCACGGGCAGCTACGCCCTCAACACCGCGACCATCGTCGGCTCAGTGGCATCACCAGACTGCCTCGAATACCGGGTCGTCGGCATCTGCTACTGGCTCTACTGCACCTGGACGGGCTGCACGGTGCGCACGTCCATCAAGGTACGCCACTACATCCCCGATGCGGTGGTCTCCAGCTACAGCAACACCGGCGAGAACCCCTGGGTCGAAGTCCGGGCGATGAGCACGCCCAACCCGTCCGCCCAGGCGGGCGGGGACGGAACGACGAACGAGGATCACGAAAACAACTTGGCGAAATACAAGAACGCCGACGTCATCGGTCACCCCGGCGTCGAGGTGTTCAACCAGTTCGTCTCGTCCTCGGGCTACTTCTGCGAGGGCGCGGGCACGGCGTTCATGCCGTATCTGGTCAGCACCTTGGACACGCTGGCATGGCGCTACAACGTACCCGAGATGGCCTACCCGGAAGCGCTGATTCCGGGCATGCGCGAGGTCGGTGCGCGCACCACCTTGAACCTCTGGGGCAACGTGTACCCCCGCGGCGGCTTCCTGCATCAGACCGACGACCACAAGGCCGGCGCCGTGGTCGCCCAGCGCGCCGGCGATGTCGTCACGCGCCGCGGGCAGATCCACGTCTATCAGCCGCTGCTCGCCAACTCCCGCGACGGGTACTGGCCGGCCGGTGCGCTGATGGAGGGCGATGCCTCGACCGGCAAGTGGCAGGAACTCACGCCCGTCCTGTCTTCGTCCTGCACGGTCTTCCCGCGCAGCGGCTTTCTGACCCAGGCCCAGCAAGGCGACTACGCCTGGGCGCTCTGGCGGCCCTATGCGTGCTGCGAACGCCGGGGCCAGGTGTTCCTCGGCAGCGTGGATTTCTATTGAGGGTACGACGATGAAGCGTCCTGAACTGATGAACCTTTCCGCTCAGGCGCGTCGCCTGCTGCGCCGGACGGCGCTGGCCGGGGCGCTCGCCCTGGGCTGCGGCCTCGCTTGGGCGCAGACCGGATTCCAGACCAGCGGTCCCGTCCTCGGCGACGAGGTGATGTATTCGATCGGCGGCGGTAGCGCAGTATCCATGGGCCGTGCGGCTGGCATGCGCTCCATCGGTGTGGGTGTAGGCTGGAACAGCAATCTGATCTGCGGCGACATGAGCATTCAGACCACGCTGCGCAACCAGCTCAACGGCGTCACGAACGGCTTTCAGCAGATCATGAGCAACGTGATCCAGAGCGCCACGAGCGCCGTGGCGTCCCTGCCTGCGTTGATCATCCAGCGGGCCGACCCCGGCCTCTACAACCTGCTCACGAACGGCGTGCTGCAGGCACGGCTGGACTTCGATCGCTCCAAGCTGACATGCCGCGCCATGGCCGAGAAGATGGCAGAGACGGCGGGCGGCCAGTTGGGCTGGAGCCAGATGGCCGAAGGCATGGCGCTGCGCGACGCGGTATCGAGCACCGACGCCGTGTCGGCGATCGAGCAGGCCGAGACGCGGCGCGGCAACGACGGTGTGCCCTGGGTGGGCGGCAGCAATGCTGGCGGCGCGGGCCAGCCCGCCATCCGGGTGGTCGGCGACGTGACCCGCGCGGGCTACAACCTCGTGAACGGCCGCGGCGTGACCGACACATCGTCCATCGCGCCAGCCAGTTGCGCAAGCCTGTCCTGCCAGACCTGGACTTCGCCCCAGCAGGCGGTCGAATGGGCGACGCGGGTACTCGGCGAGCAGGAGCAGCGCACCTGCGATTCCTGCACCAAGACCGAGACGGTCCCCGGCGTCGGGCTGACGCCGCTGATCCAGGAGGAATACGAGACGAAGCTGGAAGCCCTGCAGGAGTTGATCTCGGCGACGCGCAACACCACGTTCGAGAACCTGCGCGCGGCCGGCAGCGCATCGCTGCCCATCACGCGCGGCGTCATCGAGGCGCTGCGCGACGAGCCGGATCAGGACCTGCTGGCACGCCGTCTGGCGTCGGAGGTCGCGCTGTCGTCCGTCTTGGAGAAGGCATTGCTACTCCAGCGGACCCTGTTGACCGGGAAGAAGGAGCCCAACGTGGCGGCGAACCAGTTGGCAGTCGAGGCTGTGAACCACGAGAGCAACACCCTCGACCAGGAGATCCGCAACCTCAAGACCGAACTGGAGCTGCGTCGCGAGCTGGCCAACAACTCGCCGATGGCCATCATCCAGCGCCACGGCACGCGGGCGGCCGGCTCGCGCGGCATTTACGAAGGCGATCCGGTGCCCGACCGCCTCGACCAGCTGCAGAAGGGCAATCCGGGAGGTCGGCCATGAGTCCGACGCGCGCGACCTGGCTGCGCCCGCGCTGGCTGTTCGGCCGGCGCGCGGCGAAGGCGCTGCTGTGGGCAGTGGTGCTCGCCGCCGCCGCCGTGGGCGCCAACATCGTCGGCATCTCCCTCGTCGGCAGCGTGGCCGGCTGGGAACGGTGGCTGGCGGCCGCTTCGGGCTACTTTCTGGTGTGGCGGCTGTGCTTGTACGGCGCGACGGTCTACGGATGGATGTGGATGCGCCGCCGGGTGCTGGCGCGCGATACCGACGACACCCAGGCACGGCGCCGCCTGGTGCGCAGCGAGATCGCCGGCGTCATCGCCATCGTGGCGCTGGAAGCCAGCCTGCTGATGCAAGGCTGAGGGGAGATTGGTGCCATGACGCTCTTTACGACCGACTACCTGGAGTACTACCTGACCCTCGTGTCCTGGATCGTCAACAACGGCATCTGGGCTGTGCTCGTGTCCAGCGGTGTATTCGCGCTGCCTTTCGTCGCCATCATCGTGCAGGAGTGGTTGAAGGCCCGTGCAGAAGGTGCCGACGAGGGAAACAAGGGTGTGCTCTCGGCTGCGCGCATCGAGAACCGGGTCTTCGTCGCCATCGTGGTGGTGATGTTCGCCGGTATCCCGTTCATCGACGTGGACCTCAACACCATCCAGTACGACAGCTCGCGCTCGGCCCAGTGCCAGGTCAGCGTGCCACAGCCCACCGATACCGGCTGGTCGCAGTCCTTCAGCACCATCAACAACCAGTCGGCGAAGGTGCCGGTGTGGTGGGCGTTCATGCACGCACTCTCGCGCGCCGTCACGAGCGCTTCGGTGGCGGCGATCCCGTGCGGTACGGACCTTCGGCAAATGCGCATGGAGATCGATGCCACGCGCATCGACGATCCGGTACTGGCCCAGGAAGTGGCGGATTTCTCGCGGGATTGCTATGGACCGGCACGCGCCAAGCTGTTCATGCAGCGGCCGGATCTCAATGAAGAACAGATGCACGACGTGACCTGGATCGGATCGAGGTTTTTTGCGGACACGGGCGGCTACTACGACACGTACCGTTCCAGCACGGCTCGCGACGACTGGCCCTACGACAGCACCCGCGACGCGGGACTGGCACAGGTGGCCAGCGGCGGTGGCTATCCGACCTGCAGGCAGTGGTGGAGCGATGGCAGCAATGGCCTGCGGGCACGCCTACTGGATCAGGTCGACCCGAGCCTGCTGAATCGCGTGGCGGGCTGGGCCGGCTTCCTGAGCCGGGCCGAGGTGGACGACTCGGTGATCCGCGCAATCGCGTCCCCGCGGCAGCAGAAGCTGAACCAGGGTAGCGTCTATACGGATTACGGCGGTCAGATCGACAAGACCCTGCCGAACATCGTGACGCGGGCCACGGGCGACGTCGGAATGGCAGTCGGCGCGATTGCCGCGTTTCCAGCGATGGACGTAGTGCGGCAGGCGCTGCCCATGGTACTCGCGCTGCTCAAGATGGCACTGGTCATCTGCATCCCGCTCGTGCTGGTCGTGGGCACCTACGACCTGAAGACGGTCGTCACCGTCAGCGTCGTGCAGTTCGCACTGTTTTTCACGGACTTCTGGTTCCAGCTCGCACGCTGGATCGACAGCACCATTCTCGACGCGCTTTATGGGTGGGGCTTCGGGTGGAACCGGCCGCATACCAACTTCGACCCGCTGGTGGGGCTGAACAACGCCTTCGGCGACATGCTTCTGATGTTCGTCACGGGCACGATGTTCCTTGTCCTGCCCGGATTCTGGCTGGCGAGCCTAACCTGGGTTGGGATTCGGGCCGGGCACGCCATCCAGGGGCTTTCCGATGGCAGCAAGAGCGCCGGCCAAGCTGGCGGCAAGGGGGCCGGGGCACTCACGGGAGGTAAGCTGAAATAGCGCGCGGCCGATCAGTCGTCGGTGTACAACTCGTGCGACGTGTCGTTGTACAGATTGGGATCGTAGCCCGGCGTCTTGCGCAGTTCGGTGAGATCGGTGAAAGGCCAGTCGTCTTCATCCGAGGTACTGGCCGCCGCCCATCCCGCTACCGCCACGCCCAGCAGCACGAGAGCGAACCAGAATGCAACGTAGAGCAGCACGCCAAGTACAGCGAGCTTGAAGACCCACACAAATGCAGTAGCACCAGCTCGCGGCACGCCCTTGGATACCAGCCAGTTCGACGCCCGCCGTTCGCCACGCGCATAGGAGCGCCATCCACGGCCAAGGGCGCGGCCGAGGCGTTCTGCGGTACTGATGCGGGTCGTGGTGTTCATGGTCGTCTCCTGTTGCTGAGGAATGCCTATTCCAGTTTGCTCCACTTCATTCGGTTCGGGGCTTCAACGTGTTTTCTTGCTGCTTCAGGGTGCTTCGTTATCCGGCTCAACCGGGCCAGGGTCAGGCTCCACGCCGACGCGGTAGGTGGCAACGAAACGCGGCCAGTCCACATGGTCAACCAGGTCGATGTCCTCGATGACGCTGACCTTCGCTTCCGCGCGCTCGAACAGCGCGATGCTCTTGGCGGGATAGTTGTTGCGCGACGGATAGAGTACCCCGTCGAACAGCGCCTGGCCGTCGTCTCCGAGCATCGCATGCACCTGGGCGGACACCTGTTGCGTCTGCGTGTAGTCGCGGCTGGCCAACTGCTCCAGATTCAGACCGAAGTAGCCCGCCATGACGCCCGGTGCCGTGAGGTCGGCCAGGAGCACGTCGGCCATCACCCCCACGGCGCGCACCATCCGGCTTTGGACCTCGTTCAGCGCAATGGAGCGCTTCGTGTCCGCAAGCCACTGGTGCTTGTGAAACACCGACTCCATCAGTGCCGTCGGCAAGTCGCGCCCGAGATAGAGCACGCCGTAGGCCCGTGCCGGGTCATCGTAACGATTGCTGCTGCGGCCAAAGTACAGCGGGCTACCCCGATAAACGACGCGGCTCACATGCTGGAGCAGTTCACCGGCATCGATCAGGAACGAAGGCAGCTCGTGGCTCATGGCGGGCTCGCTTCAATGCACCTGCACGCCCAGCACGTTGAACACGGCCTCGGCCACGTCGTCGATCGTGCCGTGCGTCACCGCATCCACCGGCGAACGCCCGCCCAGGCCTTCGAGCGGCTCGGACAGCGCGCGGTAGATTGTCCAATGGTCGATGCCCTCGACTTCCTGAAGCACTGTTTGGGTCAACTGCTGCTTCACCGGGTCGAGCTGCCAGTCGGGCAGCTTCTGGCCACGCGGCCCCACGTTCAGTGCCAGCAGCCGACGGGCGAGGATGTCCTTGTAGATCTGCTGGCGCGACTTGTCCGCCAGCTTGGCGAACTCCGCGGGCGGCAGATTGTGCGGCTGGTTGAAGGTTTCCAGCAGCACGGCGCGACCTCGCTGGACGTCGGTTTCAGTCGGTGCCCAGCGCGTCTCGGCGCGCAGCGCGGCCGCCTTGCGCTTCAAGGCCTGCGCCACTGTCTCGCCTTCGAGGTTGGCGGGCAGTTTCACCGCCTCCACGCGCTCGTGGATGAACGCCTGCAACTCGGCCGCAAACGCCGGGGCATCCCGGATTTCGACGGTATCCGCGAAGCGGCGCACGTCCTCTACCGTGACGCGCGGCAGACGGTCGGCAATGAATTCAATGGCGTTGGGCATGGTCATCTCCCAGGTAGGTTTGAGACAAGCTCACCTTAGTCGCCTTTGTCGCGTTTGTCAACTTAGTCGCCCAAGGGGGAGCCTACCTGGCGGAGGTAGCGCCCCCGCAGCATAGGCCGAGGTCAGCACCAGGTCCCTGTCCAAACCATTCGTGCGGGTTCCACATTGACGCTGGCGCCGCAACCCAGGAGCCGCAAGCGACCGTGCGGGGCTCAGGCCGACGAGGGCGTGCATGGCCGCCTGGGAGCCACCGCCGGCGTGCGGCTGCAGCATCGTCGCAGCGACCGATCCATGCTGCTGCATGGGAGGATCGAAGGCGACGCCTTGCTATCCGCGACGGGTCTGCTTACGGCGCGCAAGGGATTGGCGCTGGAATCCTGGTTCGACGGCAACCTTTACGGCGCTTTCTTGCGGGCGATGAACTGGACCACGCTGGCCAGCCCCGTATGGAATTGCCCTTCGATCACTTCGCGCTCGATCTCTTGCGACAGGAGTATTTCGCAAGCCTGGAACTCCCGTTCGATGTCTTCGCGCCGCACCAGCATGTCGAGATTCTTCGGGCCGCCGGTATCGCGATCAATCTGCGCCTTGCTGTAGCTCTCCAGCAGGAAAATGCCTCCGGGCCTGAGCGACCGCTCCACCAGCGCATGCAGCCGTTTTCGCGCCTGGCCGGGCAGATGTCCGAAGATCGAGACCACCGCGCCGAACGTTGCTTCCGGTGGCACGTAGGATGCCAGATCCGCCTGTTCCACCCGAATCGTCACGCCGTGGCGCTGAGCGAGTTGGCGAGCCTTGGCCAGCCCGACCGCCGAGCCATCGACACCAAGCACGTCCAGACCATGGGAAGCCATGAAGACGGCATTGCGGCCCTCTCCCTCGGCCAGGCTGAGTACCGGGCCCTGCAACATCTGCACATGCTCTGCCAGGAAGGTGTTCGGCGCGGTGCCGTAGACATAATTTTCGTCGGAGTACCGTTCATCCCACATCGTTTCCATCCTCCTGAATCACCAGCATGGCAAGACAGCCGATGCATGTGATTTCATCGTAGCCGATCGTGTAAGCCGGGTGCCGAGTCCTGCCCCCGGTCACCCGAACAGGGCCGACGCACTACGGTAGAGGATGTACAGGGCAACCGCGAAAACGATGCCTGCGAAGATCCTGCCAAGCGCATTGCGGTGCCCCCCCAATCGCAGAGACAGGCGTGTACCCATCACGCCGCCACCAATGCCGCCCAGGATGAAGAGCCCCGCGATCTTCCAGTCCACCAGGCCGGAGGCCGCGTAGTTCAGGGCCGTGGCCAGGCCGAATGTCCCCACCGCCAGCAGCGAGGAACCGACGGCATTGCTCATCGACATGCCGGAGGCGAGCATCAGCGCCGGCACGATCAGGAAACCACCGCCGATGCCGAAGAAGCCTGATGCCGCTCCAGCGACGAGGGCAGCCGCAGCGGTCCGCAGGCAATTCCGTAGGGTGGTGACTTCCCGCGCCGCATCGTGGTCGCGCCGCGGCCGCAGCATCGACAGGCCAACGGCGATCATCACCAGACCGAAGAGGAACAGCAGCTTCTGCCCATCCAGTGTCTTGCCCAGGGTGGAGCCAGCCAGCGCGCCGACCGTACCGACGAGCGCAAAGACGATCGCACAGCGCCAGCACACGTTGCGCTTGCGCGCATGCGCAATGAAGTTGGCATAGGCATTGGCCGAAACCGCCAAGGCTCCGGTGCCGATCGCGATGTGCGGCTGTGCGACGCCGACGACGTACAGCAACAGGGGCGTGGCAAGGATCGAACCGCCGCCGCCGATCAGCCCGAGGACGAAGCCCACCAGCGCACCGGACCCGATCGAGGCGATTGTCTGAAGCAATGCGTCCATCAGGACGCCGGCGCCATGCGCCACGCCAGCGTGCAACGATTCCCTGAAGCGCAGTAGGCCAGGACAGGACCAGCGGATCGCGCGAGAACCTCCCGCAATTCCATCGCCTGCTCCGGGGTCACGGCACCAGAGCGGGCAGGAATGAAGTGACACCCGAGACCATGCATCTTCGCCTCAGCCTGGATCTCGGCCCAGCGAGGTTGCCCCGGCACCTCGTCATCGGGCCGCATGCAAACCAGTGTGGTGTAGCCGGCACCGGCGATGCCCACGACATCGGACGGCTGAACCTGCCCGCAGACATGGTAGTGCTCGGACAGCTGGTTGATATCAAGCATTGGAGGATTCCACGAGGGATGGAAGCCGGCGGAGAAGGCCATGCCCACCGCCGCCGGCACAGGCGGAGCGATCAGGCCAGCGGCTTCTTCGAGAAATACCAGTCGGTGGTCTCCAGGCCCTCGCCGAGGCGCTTCTTCAGTTCCTCGACGGTCTTCGGCGCACCGACCAGAACCTGCTCACCGGGCTGCCATCCTTCCGGCGTCGCCACGCCATTGGCGAGGCTGTGCCGCAGGCTTTTCACCAGCCGCAGGATTTCGGCGACCGAGCGGCCATTGGTCATGGGGTAGTAGACCATTGCGCGCAGCAGGCCCTGGTCGTCGATCACGAACGTGGCGCGCACGGCGGACGTGTCCGACGCACCGGGGTGGATCATCCCGTAGGCGCGGGCCACATTCATCGCCAGGTCCTCGATGATGGGGAAGCTGATCTCGACGCCGAACTTTTCCTCGATGTTCTGGACCCAGGCCAGGTGCGAGTAGATCGAGTCGATCGACAGCCCCAGCAATTCGGTGTCGAGGGCGCGGAACTGATCGGCGGCCTGCGCGAAGGCGATGAATTCGGTCGTGCAGACCGGGGTGAAATCGGCCGGGTGCGAGAACAGCACCAGCCACTTCCCCTTGTAGTCGGCGAGCGAGCGCGAACCGTGCGTGGTCTGCGCCGTGAAGTCCGGGGCCGGCTCGTTGATGCGCGGCATGGCCGTCACGGCGCTATCGGTGCCGGCGCTGGGTGCGGGCGCGACAGGTTTGGGGGAGGAATCGGCACAACTACTCATCGAAGGCTCCTTGCTGATGGAAAAAAACACGCCGACGATTCGCCCTGCGGGCGGAATCAGAGGGCGTCGAGGGGGACTTTCAGAAACAGACGGCCATCCCGGTCCCGGGGCGGCAGCCTGCCGGCACGCATGTTGATCTGCAGCGACGGCAGGATCAGGCGGGGCATCGCCAGCGTGGCATCGCGTTCCGTGCGCATGCGCACGAAGTCGTCTTCGTCCACGCCATCCTGGACATGGATGTTGCGAACCCGCTGCTCCCCAACCGTGGTTTCCCAGCGGATATCACGCCCGCCGGGGCCGTAGTCGTGGCACATGAACAACCGCGTTGCGTCCGGCAGCGCCAGAATCCTGCGGGTGGACCGGTACAGCGTGCGGGCGTCGCCTCCCGGGAAATCGGCGCGCGCCGTCCCGCCATCGGGCATGAACAGGGTATCGCCGACGAAAGCCGAGTCACCAATCACGTGGGTCATACAGGCCGGGGTGTGGCCCGGCGTGTGCATGGCGAAAGCCGTCATCGAGCCGATCCGGTAGCTATCGCCGTCGACGAACAGGCGGTCGAACTGGCTTCCGTCGCGTGCGAACTCGGTGCCTTCGTTGAAGACCTTGCCGAAGGTCTCCTGCACCTGAACGATGCGCTCGCCGATGCCGATTTTCCCGCCCAGTTGCTCCTGCAAATACGGCGCTGCCGAGAGGTGGTCGGCATGGACATGGGTTTCGATCAGCCATTCGACCTGGAGGCCCTGGGCGCGCACATGCTCGGCGATCCGATCCGCGTGCTCGAACGAGATCCTGCCGGCGGCGTAGTCGATGTCCATGACGGAATCGACGATCGCGCAAGCCGAACTGGCCGGGTCCTTGACGACATAGCTGATGGTGTTGGTCGCCTCGTCGAAGAAGGCGGTGACCTCCGGGCTGATGCCCAGGTCGACTGGATGTGGAATCATGCTTGCCATGCTTTTTCTCCATTCGGATGCGTTTGGCATGGGGACACGATAGGCGCGATTCATAATCAATGGAAACGAATAAAAACTGACTCCGTGATCGAGTTTTGCGATACTAGATTCATCCATCGTCGCTCCTCGATCCCATGAAGCCATTGCCCAACCTGCGTCACCTGCGCTACCTGGTGGCCCTGCACGACCAACTGAGCTTCAGCCGCGCTGCTGAAGCGTGTTTCGTCACCCAGTCAACCCTGAGCGCGGGTATCCGCGAGCTGGAAAACGCGCTCGGCATCGCTGTGGCCGAACGCAGTCGGCATTCGGTGGTGATCACGCCCGCTGGACGCAGCTTGGTGGGACGCGCACGCCTGCTGCTGCAGGACGCCGAGTCGCTGATGGCCATGGCGCTGGAGGAAGGCAAACCGATGTCGGGCACGATCGAACTCGGCGTGTTGCCGACGATCGGGCCCTTCCTGCTGCCACGCCTGATCCGGGATATCCGCCAGCGATTTCCTCACCTTCGGCTACGGCTGCGCGAGGACAAGACCCGCGACTTGCTCGACCGGCTGACTGAAGGCCGTCTGGATCTGGTGCTGATGGCGTTCCCCTACGAGACCGGCAATCTCGACACCTATCCGTTGTTCGAGGATGCCTATCGCTACGTGTGCGCTTCGTCCCTTGCACCGCAGCCGGGTATCTGTGCCGCACCGATTCCCGACCGCGATATCCAGTCCCAGGATATGCTGCTGCTGGAACCCGACCATTGCCTGCACCGCCATGCGCTCCCGATCCTGCAACGCGCGGCGGAAAGCGATCACGCCTGCTTCGCCTCGACCAGCCTTCATACCCTCGTGGCGATGGTGTCCGAGGGCATGGGTGCCACCTTGCTGCCGGACCTGGCGATCAACGGCGGCATCCTGCAAAGCGCCGACGTTCTCGTGCGCCCCCTGCGTCAGGATGCGAATGCGCGCACCATCGGCCTGTGCTGGCGCAAGGGCTCGCCCCGCACCGAGATGTTCCAGAGCCTGGGGCAATTCATGCGCGAATGGGCCGTACAACACATCCGCCCGTGGGTGCCAGTGGAACGCGACAACGTACCGCGAAAGCGCATCACCTGATGCAGGCCGGCGTAGCTAGCGCATGAAACCGGGTGCGCGGGTTCCCGATGCGTTGTCGCTCGTGAAGACCCGAGGCAGCACCTTGACCACGTGTCGAAGCACTCCACGCTGCATGAGCCAACCGACCGCGAGCTGATCCCCATGCAGGTAGCTGCGGCATGCACCGTCTTCATCCGACGCAGCCGATGGGGCCACCGCTCCTTGCGCATCGTAGTGCTCATAGCGGCCGACATTGCTGGTGCGCGCGCGAAGATGTAGCTGAGTCAGAACCAGGCCCAACCTCGTTGATCAGCCCGCAGGCGTAACCCCCGAATAGCAGCAGCGGCATGGAAACACGGTTTGCCCGATGTCACATTCATCGTGGCATCCGCGGAGCCTCGGTTCTATACACAAAGGCTCCCACAAAGGTCAAAGGGCTGTGAAGGGACAAGGGAATGGGAGCAAGGGGAATGGCCCTATCCGAAAAGGCCAAAAGGCACACCCGCCAGCGCATCACCAGGAGTTCGCATGCTTTCGCTGTTCCAGCGTAAACGGACGTCGCCGACCACCGGCTCGCCATCCACGCCCCTCGCCGAGCTGCCGAAAGGGCTGACGCGGCCGGAGCCGGCCGCGTCGCTGTTGGCGACCCCGCGCCGGCGACGTCTGCTGGAACACATCTGGCAGCGCACATCGCTGTCGCGTCGGCAGTTCTCCGCGCTCTACCTGGCACCGCTGGAACGGTATGCCGAACTGGTCCAGCAGTTCCCAGCCTCGGAAGCGCACCACCATGCCTGGCCTGGCGGCATGCTGGATCACGGGCTGGAAATCATGGCATTCGCACTCAAGCTGCGGCAGTCGCACCTGATGCCGGTCGGCATCACGCCCGAAGCTCAGGCTGCGCAGGCCGAGGCTTGGACCGCCGGCACTGCCTACGCCGCGCTGCTCCACGATATTGGCAAGGTCGCGGTGGATCTGCACGTCGAGTATGCCGACGGCAACATCTGGCATCCCTGGCACGGGCCGCTGCGAAAGCCGTATCGCTTCCGCTACCGCAAGGACCGCGAATACCGCCTGCACGGCGCGGCCACCGGACTGCTCTACACGCGCATACTCGACAGTGACATCCTGGATTGGCTCAGCGACTACCCCGATCTCTGGTCTGCGCTGCTGTACGTGATGGCCGGGCAGTACGAACATGCCGGCCTCCTGGGAGAACTGGTGGTTCAGGCCGACCAGGCATCGGTCGCTCAGGCACTGGGCGGCGACCCAGCCAAGGCGATGACAGCGCCCCGGCATGCCTTGCAGCGCAAGCTGCTCGATGGCCTGCGCCATCTGCTGCGCCAGGAGCTGAAGCTCAACCAGCCCCAGGCCTCGGATGGATGGCTGACACAGGACAGCTTGTGGCTCGTCAGCAAGACGGTTTCCGACAAGCTGCGTGCCTACCTGCTGTCGCAGGGCATCGACGGAATTCCATCGAACAACACCGCGGTTTTTACCGTGCTGCAAGACCACGGCATCGCGCAGCCGACCCCGGACGGCAAGGCTATCTGGAAGGCCACCGTCACCAGCGGCGCGGGTTGGAGCCACAGCTTTACCTTCCTGCGCCTGTCGCCCGCGCTGATCTGGGAAGCGGCCGAGCGCCCCGAGCCCTTCGTCGGCAACGTGGTCGTAGAGGAGAGTGTGTCGTCTGGGGACGATGTTCCTGCCGCTGGACCCGAGGCCGCGACTGCGACTGCGCCCGCTCATGCCCCCGCGATCGCTTCGGCTCCGCCGACCACTGCATCACGGCCCCCGGCGCAGGCCGACCCGCTTGCTGATGTGCTGTCGATGTTCGGCGTCGACGAAACGCCCGCCGGCGAGCCACCGGTCTCTGAAGCACCCGTCCTGCAACCCACGGCGACACCGGAGACCGCCATCGAACCGCAGCTGGCCACGCCGCCCGAGACCACGCCTTCTGGGGAGCACTTCATGGCGTGGCTGCGGGCTGGCGTCAACGCCCGCCGGCTCATCATCAACGATGCCAAGGCGTTGGTGCACACAGTCGATGGCACCGCCTACTTGGTCAGCCCTGGCCTGTTCCAGCGCTACGCCCAGGAGTTCCTGCAGGTCGCAATGCTCGCTAAGCAGGACGATGTGACCGACTGGCAATGGGTCCAGAAACGGTTCGAGAAGCTGCAGTTGCACCGTAAGCAGCCCAGCGGCCTGAACATCTGGACCTGCGAGGTGACGGGGCCACGCAAGTCCCGGCGGCTGCATGGTTACCTACTGCAAGACCCTACCTGCCTGTTTGAAGAAAGTCCGCCGAATAATCCTTACCTGTGCCTGCAACCGCAAGGCACTGCAAGGACGCGGCAAACCGATTGAATCGGTTCCGGCGAAGCTGACCCGGTGCGGTGAATACCTCAAGGCCGTCATGCCTCGCCACGTGGCGGCATTTGCCACGTGGCGCGACGGCTGGGATCACTGGCCGCGGCCGCAGCAGGTCTTCGCCTGATCGTCCGACTTGGGTGCGCCTGCCTCGACCGAAACGGGCGTGTAGCCAGCCTCGGCGATGGCATCGCGAAGCGTCTGCGGGTCGGCCGTACTCGACTCGATCGTGACCCGCTGGCTGGCCTGGTCGATGGTGAACTGGGCCTGTTCGTCGACCGACTTCAGCGCCTTGGTGATGGTGCTGACACAGTGGCCGCAGGTCATGTCTTTGACTTCAAAGGTGGTCATGGGATTTCTCCTTGGGGTTGAGGATGGAATGTCGAAACTATCGAGCTTCCCATCGTGGGAATGTCAATAGGTGCATGCAAAAATTCAGGAGCACATTCGCTCCCTCGCTATAGTTCGGCGGACACTGTGCCGTGGGCCGACCGGCAGCATCTCCGCGACCTGCGAGATGGATGATTGGGTCACGGAATGCAGGCAAAGCTGTTGACGCATCAAACGAACTGCGCTGCCAACCCCCGCGGGAAGAGAGACAAAGGTGCTGTCTTGGCCGGAGGTTGGTCGACCCGGTAATGCCGGCGCGCCTGGGTACCCACCTCAGCGCATGTCAGGATATTAGAGTCTTGGGTTAGGCGCGCTTTGCGGTTGTTTCGGGGACGGCTGTAAGGGGAGCCCGCAGAATTCGGAAAAAATCGTACGCTAAGGTTTTCCGGGCATCCGTAGGGGCCGAAACTTCCCGTCTTCCAGTCTGCGGCTCTGCCGCCAGACGTAATCGCCGGTTAGGTTGATGTGCTCCCAGCCCAGCGGCGACAGGAATTGCAGCAGCTCGCCGTCCACCGGCTTGCCGGCCTCGACCAACCCCTGGATGGCGCGCTCCAGGTACACCGTGTTCCACAGCACGATAGCCGCCGTCACCAGGTTGAGGCCGCTGGCCCGGTAGCGCTGCTGCTCGAAGCTCCGATCCCTGATTTCCCCAAGGCGGTTGAAGAACACCGCCCTGGCCAGCGAGTTGCGCGCCTCACCTTTGTTCAGGCCGGCATGCACGCGGCGGCGCAGTTCAACACTTTGCAGCCAGTCCAGGATGAACAGCGTGCGTTCGATCCGGCCCAGTTCGCGCAGGGCGACAGCCAGGCCGTTCTGACGCGGATAGCTGCCGAGCTTGCGCAGCATCAGCGAGGCGGTAACGGTGCCCTGCTTGATCGAGCTGGCCAGGCGCAGGATGTCGTCCCAATGAGCGCGCACGTGCTTGATGTTCAGGGTGCCACCGATCAGCGGGCGCAGCGTCGGGTAGGCCTGCACGCCCTGCGGCACGTACAGTTTGGTTTCGCCGAGGTCGCGGATGCGTGGCGCGAAGCGGAAGCCCAGCAGGTGCATCAGGGCGAAGACGTGATCGGTGAAACCGGCCGTGTCGGTGTAGTGCTCCTCGATCCGCAGGTCGGACTCGTGATACAGCAGGCCGTCGAGCACATGGGTGGAATCTCGGACGCCGACATTCACCACGCGTGTGCTGAACGGCGCGTATTGGTCGGAGATGTGGGTGTAGAACAGCCGTCCTGGCTCGCTGCCGTACTTCGGGTTGACGTGCCCGGTGCTCTCACCCCGGCCGCCAGCGCGGAAGCGCTGGCCATCGGAGGATGAGGTGGTGCCGTCGCCCCAATGGGCAGCGAAGGCATGGCGGTACTGGTGATTGACCAGCTCGGCCAAGGCCGCCGAATAGGTTTCATCGCGGATATGCCAGGCTTGTAGCCAGGACAGCTTGGCGTAGGTCAGGCCGGGGCTCGACTCGGCCATCTTGGTCAGTCCGAGGTTGATTGCATCACCGAGGATCGCGGACAGCAGCAACGTCCGGTCTTTGGCCTCGGCCCCGTCCTTCAAGTGGGTGAAGTGGCGGCTGAAGCCCGTCCAATCGTCCACGTCCATCAGCAGTTCGGTGATCTTGATGCGCGGCAGTAACTGACTGGTCTGGTCGATCAGCGCCTGCGCCCGATCCGGCACCGCCGCATCTAGCGGGGTGATTTTCAGGCCGGACTCGGTGAGGATGGCATCGGGCAGCTCGTTGTCCTTGGCCAGGCGGGCGACAGTGGCCAACTGCTCGTCCAGCAGCTGCAAGCGCTCTTCCAGGTACTGGTCGCTGTTCGGGTTGATCGCCAGCGGCAGGGCCTGTTCCCGCTTGAGCGCGGCGAACTTCTCGGCCGGCAACAGGTAGTCGTCGAAGTCGC